>NZ_AMRL01000003.1 GCF_000299935.1 Oceanibaculum indicum P24
CAAGGATCGGGGAGTAGCTCAGAAGACGGAATAATGTTTCTCTCCCGGTTTGGTATCCCCGCCTGAGAGAATGTAAGTTGGCCCCTCAGTAGGTGAAGTCATGATACGCAGAGTGCTAAGAGGCTTCGCCCCTCGCGCGGGCAAGGCATCCAAACGTCTCCACCCCCTGCGGGGGCGGACCCTCGTTCGGAGCCTCCTTACCCTTGCTACCCCCACTCTTCGCCAGAGCGGCAGGGTTGCAGGGCTGCAACCCTTTCCAATTTAGGTATGCGGCGCACTCAGCGCTCCGGCGTCGGGCCATCGCGGGAACGGGAGCGGCGGGGTTGGCGCTCTTCGGTGCGCCTGCGTTCCTTGAAGGCTTCCCGCCGGGCATTGCGTTCGGTTTCGGCATCCGTCTCCATCCGCTGGAATACCTTGGCATCCTCGGTCAGCTCGCGCGTGATGGCCTCGTTCTGCGTTCGCTGAACAGTCCGCTCCTGTATCAGTTCGCGACGCTGGACAAGCTGGACGGCGGTAAATTGCTGGAGCTCGGTCTGATCGCGTTCCTTGCCTGTCTCGGCTTCCAGTCGGTTGCGTTCAAGCTGGCGCTTCCGTTCGCCCCGTATCCGGTCCCATAGCCCGGCAATGCCAGTACGCAGACGGGCTTGCCGCTGGCGCTCTTCCTCTTCGGCCCGGCGCTTGACTACCGCTTCGCGGTTACGGCGCTCGGCTTCCTGTTTAGCTTTGAGCGCAGCGCGGCGTTCCTCGGCATCACGGCGCTCTCGGTCTTCGCGCTCCGCGACCTCTTTTTGAAACTCTTCCATCTTGGTCTGCATGGCCCGCGCAATTTCGACCTTGGCCTCTGCCACGGACGGCAGCGCTTCCATATCCCCAAGGCGCTCGCGCACGGCAGGCGTCTTCACATCCGCCCATTTGGCGACTGCATAGACCTCGCCCCGGTGATCGACGGCGACATAGCCGCGCTTGTCGCCTCGGGCGAGCCAGTACCCGCGTTCTTGAAGGGCGTGGGCGAAGGCCGCCTTACTGTCGGAGATCGCCCACGCATCCTGAAACGCCGCCTTGACCCCTTTCGGGTCCACCCCGGCGCGCTTGGCCTGTTGCCATTGTTCGAGGGTGAAGTTGCAGGGATCACGCTCGCCGCTGACAGCCAGCCCGTGCGGCATTTTCCAGCCGTGTTCGAGATATAGCTCCCGCGCTACGTCCTGAAGCTTGCGGTTGGAGTGCGGCAGCGGGATTGCTTTCATTTCCTCGACATCGATCCGGCTCCACACCGCATGCGCATGACGGCGCAGCTGTCCGTCATCGCCGCGCTTCTCGTGATAGACGAGAGCGCGGGGCTGCCCCGTAAGCCCGAGCTTCACCTCAACCTTGGCGACAGCCTGCTCGAAATCCTCATTGCTGGCGCTCACCCCCTTGGGCGGGTTCAGGCTCAGCGAAAAGAGATATTGCTGGCAGCGTGTCCCCCGGCTGATCGCGTAGGTTTCCCGAAACGCGCCATCCAGATCATCGGCCATGAAACCGCGAAGCTGCGCGACCTCGACGCGCTCGTTCTCCTGCTTCATCAGATGTTGCGCGAGATCGCGCCCACCGCCGCGCTGGTTGCCGACAAGAATCACGTCAGTCCTCCGAAGCCTTGGCGTAGGAGGGTTCTTCACCACGCAGGCCAAGCGCTCCCATCACCAACGCACGCACCTCGCGCATATCGGCGCAGGCCGCATGCAGGGCGGCGCGATCTTTCTTCCCCATCGTGACACGCTCGTTCTCCGCTGCCGCCAGCAGCAGAAACAGCACCGTGACCTGTTCGGACTGGCCGAACTTTCCCAGCACCTTGCCGAGCAGAACGGAGTCAATAGACGGCTTGGCCACGCTCCTGCGGCGCGGAGCTTGTTCATCGCCGAGCGCTTTCTCGCGGACATACGCCCCGATGGAGCGCTTGCCCGCCTTCCGCTGGAGGATCGCCCGTTCTTCGTCGCTCACACGGATCGAGAGCGAGGACGGGCGGCGGCGCTTCGGTTTCGCAGGCTTGGCGGTATCCGTGAATTGCTTTGAGAGGGTCCGGCTCATGGCGTCGGTCCCTCCAAATCCTTGGGGATAACCGACTCCGCATCCTTTAGTTGGGCTTCACAGCACGCTAGAGTCTCGAAGAAAGCGCTTAAACACTCTCTCTCTTCCTCCGCCAGATTTCCTTTCCCCGTTTGATTGATAGATATTCTCCCGATGGATGGGAATTTGACCCATCTCGTCGCCGTCCTGCTGATTTTGTCACCAACCGCAGGATGACCGGAACCAAGCGGACTTGCGATTAATTCTCATCGTCGATATGGTCCCGGATGACCGGTTCGATGTCCGTATTTCCTCAGGTCCGCAATGCAGAATCCTGCGCTTCTTGTCGCCTACCGCGCACATGAGCGGGAGCTGGTGCGCTTTCTGGCGCGACGGCTACACTGCGTAGCAACGGCACGCGATCTGGCGCAGGATCTCTATGTAAAGCTGCATGACCAGCCACCAACTGGCGAGTTGCGGCACGAGAAAGCCTATCTGTTCCGCATGGCCGCCAATCTGGCGACCGATCATCTGCGCAGCGTTTCCCGCCGCGCGGAATTGCTGGCTGAAGCACAGGCAATGCTGTGGGACGGGCTGGAACAGCCAACGCCCGAACGTGCCCTGGCTGCGCGCCGCGAGGTGCAGGCCATGCGCCGCGCCGTCGCCGGCCTGCAACCGCTCAGCCGCCGGATATTCGAGATGAACCGGTTTGAGGGAAAGTCCCAGCGCGAGATCGCCGCCCTTCTGGGCGTCTCGCAGACCACCGTGGAGAATCACATGCGCAAGGTGCTGGCTATTCTGACGGCGGCCCGCGCTGGCCGCACTCCATAATTGTCCCCCGCCCATACGGTGAAATGCCCTGCCAAACGTCATAGCTACAAATAGGCAGTATCGCCGCCAGCCAGGAACGCGCCGACCATGAGCTTTCAGCCTACCGACCCCAGACCGGACAGCACCGCCGACGCGGCGCATGGCTGGGTCGTGCGCCTTGCCTCCGGCGAGATGACGCAGGCCGAGATGGCGTCGCTGCGCGACTGGCTCGACCGTGATGCCTCCCATCGTGCCGCCTTCGAGGAAGCGCGGGTGACCTGGCAAATGGCGGCTGGTCTGCGGCAGGATTTTGCCGCAGTGCCACAGCCAGCGCGCAGCCGGCAATTTACGCGCTGGGCCGCCGGAATAGCCGCCGCCGCGCTGGTCGCGCTGGCGCTGTTCGCCGATCCGCTGACCGCCTTGCGCGCCGATGCCAGCACGGCGGTAGGCGAGCAACGGCGGCTGGTCCTGGATGATGGTTCCATCGTGCATCTGAACACCGACAGTGCGCTTGCCGTGCGTTTCAGCGCGGCGGAACGGCGTATCGAGCTGCTGCGCGGTGAGGCCTTTTTCGAGGTCGCCCCCAATCCCACACGGCCCTTCATGGTGGCGGCACGGGACGGCACGGCGCGGGCCGTCGGAACCGCCTTCTCTGTGCGGGAAGCCAGCGATCATGTCGCGGTTGCTGTCACTGAAGGCAAGGTCAGCGTCACCGCCCCGGCACAGGGAGCGAACAGCATTCTGCTGGGGCCGGGCGGGCAGGCACGTTACAGCACTGGCCCGGCAGCGAAGGTGGCTCGCGCCATCGCGCCGGAGAACGTGGCTGCCTGGCGTGACGGCCGGATCATCTTTGACGGGCTTCCCTTCGACGAGGCGGTAGCAGAGCTGGACCGGTATCTGCCGGGGGCCATCGTGATCGCCCGCGCGCTGCCGGCAGCGCGGCCGGTCAGCGGCGTATTCGCCACCGATGCGCTGGAGGGCGCTATTGCCGCACTGGCGGAAACCCAGGGTCTGCGCGTATTCCGCATCACCCGTTACCTCACCATCCTGCGCTGAATTTTCTGCTTGGGTAAGCGGTCTGCCCATCCGTCATAGCCATAACAAGTGCGAATGACTGGCACTTGCATTTTGGGCTGTATCGAAGAAAAAGGGGCGACGATATGCGGATCGGTAAGGCGCGCGGCGGCATTGGCCGCGGGAAACAGGGGTGGCGCGATCTTCTTCTCATGGGTGCTGCGTTGGTGGTGCTGGCCCATGGGACGCCAGCGATAGCACAGGGTCAGGCCGCCCAGACCGCGCAGGCAGAGGAAATACGCAACTTCCAGATTCCAGCACAGCCACTGCCGGCTGCATTGCGTTTGTTCGCCGATCAGGCCGGTCTGCAGCTGGCCTACAAAACGGACGAACTGCAGGCTTTGACCGGCAACCCGGTCACTGGCAGCTATCGCACGGAAGACGCACTACGTCTGCTGCTATCGGGGCGCGGCGTTTCCTGGCGCTTCACCGATGCCCGAACGGTCGTTCTGGAACGCATCGCCGCCGGTGACGCGATGACACTCGACCCGGTGACCGTGGAGGGAAAGCGTGTCGTCGAGACCGGAAAGGGGGCGTTTGATGGCTATGTGGCGACGCGCAGCACGGCCGGCACCAAGACCGACACGCCGCTGATCGAGACACCGCAATCCATCTCCGTCGTCGGGGCCGAGCAGATCGACCGGCTGAAGCCGCAGACCGTGGGCGAGGCCCTGCGCTACACGCCGGGTTTGCTGAAGGGGCAAGGCTTCAACCGTACTGACGACGGTTTCTACATGCGCGGCTTTCAGGTGAATCACGAATCCCTCTATATGGACGGGTTGCGCGGCCAGCCGAATATCTATTCGAGCAGTGCCGAGCCCTACGCGCTGGAGCGTATCGAGGTGCTTCGCGGTCCGGCCTCGGTACTGTACGGCCAGGCCGGCCCCGGCGGCGTGATCAACATGGTCAGCAAGCGTCCGACCGAAGACGCGCTTCATGAAGTGCAGTTCCAGGCCGGGAATTTCGAGCGCAAGCAGGTTACCACCGACCATGCCGGCAAGCTGGATGCGGAGGGTAAATTCACCTACCGCCTGACCGCGCTGGCCCGTGACAGCGACACGATGGTGGACCATATCCCCGACGACAAGGTCTTCATCGCGCCGTCGCTGACCTGGAAGCCGACCGACGACACCTCGCTGACGCTGCTGACCAGCTACACCAAGACGGAGACCGCCTACTATTACGGCTTCCCGGCCGAGGGAACGGTACTGCCGAACCCGAACGGAGAGATCGCCCGCGACCGTTTCCGGGCGAGCCGGACTACAATAAATGGGACCGCACGGTCTATTCCGCCGGTTACGAGTTCGAGCACCGTTTCGCCGACGGTCTGCAGTTCAGGCAGAATTTGCGCTATTCGGACTTCAAGAACGAATACAAAGATATCGGCTTTGGCAGCTGGCAGCCCGGCCAGCGCGTGATCAATCGCAGCGCCTATGAACGGGTGGACGATTCCAGCATGTTTGCGGTGGACAACCAGATGCTGTGGGACGTCCAGACCGGCCCGCTGGCGCATAAGGTCCTGGCAGGGCTGGACTACACCAGGGGCACCTTCGAGCGGGTGCAGTATAGTGGTACGGTCGCACCGCTCGACCTCTATGCGCCGGTTTATGGCGCGCCCGTCACGCGCTCGGCCAGCCCCGTGACCAGCGTCGATCAGAGCTACGATCAGGTCGGTGTGTACCTGCAGGACCAGATCAAGTTCGACGAGAAATGGGTGCTGCTGCTGGGCGGCCGGCAGGATTGGGTCGAGGATGAAAGCCTCAACCGGCTGAACGGCGCCCGGACCAGCAACAGCCAGGACGCTTTCACCGGCCGGGTCGGGCTGGTTTACCTGTCGGAAACGGGCCTGGCGCCCTATGTCAGCTATTCGGAATCCTTCCAGCCGCAGGCCGGCGTGCAGGCCAACGGCTCCTCCTTCGTGCCGACCACCGGTCAGCAATATGAGGCCGGCGTGAAATACCAGCCGCCTGGCCGCGATTCCTCGGTGACTGTCGCGGTGTATGAGCTGACGCGGCAGAATGTGGTGACCAGCGACCCTGCCAATCCCGGCTTCAGCGTGCAGACCGGCGAAATCCAGTCGCGTGGCTTCGAGGTGGAGGCGAAGCTGCGCCTCGCCAAGGGGCTGAACCTACTGGCCAGCTATACCTACACCGACGCCGAGGTGACCAAGACCAACGGCGCCGACCTCGGCAACCGGCCAACCAACACGCCCCAGCACATGGCCTCGCTGTGGGGCGAATATGCGGTACAGGAACCGTTGCTCCGCGGCCTGACGCTGGGGGCCGGCCTGCGCTATGTGGGCGACACGGTCAATCTGGCGGATACCTATACCGCACCCAGCTATACCGTCTATGACGCCATGGTCGGCTACGAGCTGGGACAGTGGGAACTTGCGCTGAACGTGATCAATCTCACCGATGAGAAATACATCGCCGCCTGCACCTATGGCTGTTTCTACGGCGACGCCCGCACGGTGATGGCAACGGTTTCCTATCACTGGTAACAGCCAAAATCCGGCATCGCTGCGCGGGAAAACGCAGCGGTGCCGGCTCGTGCTACGAACACCGATATTGCTGACAACCAGTTCTCATGCGCTTCCCTGACGCCGATATCGACACGGCCTTCTGTGCCTGCGTATAAGGAAAGCAGGACTGACCCAAACCGGACGAGAGGGAGGGACGTGACGCCTTCAACCGCCTCCCTTTCTGCCAAGCCTCTGACGCCGGAAGGGTTCGCGCCCTTCGGGCGGGTCGTCGTGGCACCCGAGCAGCCAGGCCGGGCCTTTCTGGGCAGCCTGATCGAAAACCGCCGTGAGGCCGCCGACCTCGATTTCTCGCTCACTCATACCGCCGCCAGCCCCCTGCCCTTCGAGGCACGGCTGATGGAGCGACACCCGTTCTCCTCCCAGGCCTTCCTGGCGCTGGATGTCGCGCGGTTTCTGGTCATCGTCGCCCCATCGGGCAGCAATGGGCCGGAGATGGGCCAGGCGCAGGCCTTCATCGGCAGCGCCGGGCAGGCGCTGGTCTATGCGCCCGGCACCTGGCATCACGGAATGGTCGCGCTCGACCGGCCCGGCCGTTTTGCCATCATCATGTGGTGCGCCGAGGATGGCCGGAACGACGAATTCCACCCACTGGCGCAGCCGGTGATGGTGGCCGGTTAACCCTTATAGGGGTGCGTCGCCATCCAGTGGCGGGCGATGTCGATGCGGCGGGCGCACCAGACGCCGTCATGCTTCTGTACATAATCCATGAAGCGCGCCAGCGACGCCGCCCGGCCCGGCCGGCCAACCAGCCGCAGATGCAGGCCGATGCTCATCATCTTCGGCGCGCCCTCGGCCCCTTCGCGGTACAGCACGTCGAACGCATCCTTCAGATAGTCGAAGAAATCCGTGCCCGTCGCGAAGCCGTGCACCTGGCCGAACTTCATGTCGTTATTGTCGATGGTGTAAGGGATGATGAGCTGCGGCTTGCCGGCCTCGACTGACCAGTGCGGCAGGTCGTCGTCATAAGCGTCGGAGCTGTAGAGGAAGCCGCCCTCCTCGGAGACCAGCCGGCGGGTGTTAGAGGACAGCCTTCCTGTGTACCAGCCCAACGGCCGTTCGCCCGTCGCCTGCCGGATCGCGGCGATGGCGAGGCGCATATGCTCGCGCTCGGTCTTGATGGGCATGCCGCTATAGTCGATCCAGCGCCAGCCATGGCTGGCGATCTCGTGCCCGGCCTCATGCATCGCGCGCACCGCCTCCGGATAGCGCGCCACGGCCATGCCGACCGCCCAGGAGGTGAAAGGGATATTCCTCTCGCCAAACAGCCGCATCAGCCGCCACAGGCCGGCACGCATCCCGTAATCATAGACCGATTCGACCTGCTCGTCGCGCAGCCCCTCGCGCGGTGTGCCGCCCGGCACCTCATGCAGGAAGACCTCGGAGGTGGGATCGCCATGCAGGATGCTGCGCTCGCCGCCTTCCTCGAAATTCACCACGAAGCTGAGCGCGATCTTCGCGCCATTGGGCCAGCGCGGATCGGGCGGCGTCGGGCCATAGCCCTTCAGGTCGCGCGGATAGGGCGCCGCGCCCAGCGCATTGGCAACCAGCTTCTCATCGGCATAACGGTCCTGCATGTCCCCCACCTCCATCGTGATGAGGGAATCACACGTTATCCGGCCCAGCTTGTCCAGACGAACTAGATCAGACGTCAAAGACGCTTTTGGTCACTTCCTCCAATGCCGAAACGACTCGCGATAAGCTCGACTGGACCAAGAGATGCAAAACAGCATTCCATTAGCTAATTCGAAGAAATCCACATAATGACATTTTAGCAGCGATACGCCATCATGATGGCCGCTAAGCTCATGAATGAAAAAGCTTCTTACAGAATAGTCTGTCGTATGAGCCACTGTGTATTCATGTTTCGACCGGACTCGATCTATAACGACAGTCCTGCAATACAATACCATTTTCCAAAGCAATATCTGGAACGGGCAAGTGGCTGCATTGGCGACTGGATCGTATATTTAGAGCCGAGAAAACTGCGTGAAACGCGCGGTTATTTTGGGGTCGCCCGTGTTCATAAAATCATTCCAGATCAAATGGCACCAGGTATGTTCTATGCCATAATTGAGCCTGGAAGTTATCTCGACTTTGCTGAGCCTGTGCCATTCAATGATAATCGCGGTCCTATCGAGCGCGGACTGCTCAACGATGAAGGTCGTCTATCAGGTCGTGCCCAAGCGGCAGTTAGACCAATTTCAACACCAGATTTCATGCGTATCATTGAAAAGGGGTTAAGCGACAATAACCCATTGTTACCACGCCTTGAAACGGACACAGCCACACCCGGTCTTGCTGAAGACCAACTACCTTATAAATTCGAAACAACGCGAATACGCCTTGAACATTTAACTAATCGGATGGTGCGTGACAGAATATTCCGTCAGGTTGTACTTCGGGCCTATGAAGAGCGCTGTGCAATCACCAGATTGAAATTTATTAACGGGGGTGGCCGGGCGGAAGCCAATGCCGCTCATATCCGACCAGTTCAATATGGTGGTCCTGATATCGTAAATAACGGCATTGCCCTTTCGGGCACGGCCCATTGGATGTTTGACCGGGGACTAATCAGCCTTTCGGATGATCTTGAAATCCTTATCTCAAGACAGGTGAATGATCCGCGAAGCATAGAGAAGCTCATTGATGGAAATAGCAAAGCCATCATGCCATTGCGCGCAGCTGACCGCCCGCATCCTAGTTTTCTTTCGTGGCATCGTGAGAACTGTTTTAAACACTAATACACCTTAATACTTCCTCCCCCGCCTCGGATCGGGCCAGAAGGAGGTGCCGCGCCGGGCAAGGCCGCCGCCCACGCCCATCGGCACGCCGTCGGCGCGCCAGCAGGACGCCCCTTCCATCGTGCCATCATCGTTGAAGGCGATGGCGCCCATGCCGCCAGCCACATGGTCGGTGGCGATCACCGTATGGCCCAGTGCTTCGAAGCGGTCGCGCACATCCTGCGGCACCGCATTCTCGATCTCGACCTCCTGCCCTTGCGTGAAGAGGCGCGGCGCTTCCACCGCCTCCTGCAGGCTCATGCCGTGATCGACCCGGTTCAGGATGAACTGGAACACGGCGGACGGGATGCGGTGCGCGCCCGGCAGGCCCACGGCGAAGATCGGCTTGCCGTCGCGCTTGCCGATGGTCGCCGAGATGCCGCTGGTGATGCGCTTGCCCGGCTGTAGCGACAGCGCGTTGCCCGGATGCGGATCGAACAGATACATGTAGTTGGTCGGGATGATGCCGGTGCCCGGGATCATGATGCGCGCGCCGAACAGGCTGTTGATGGTCTGGGTCGAGGTGACGATGTTGCCCGCCGCGTCGGCCACGGTCAGGTGCGTGGTGTTGGCCGATTCGACATTCAGGATCTTCGCCTCGAAGGCGCTGGCCCGGTCCGTCCTGATTTCCGGCCGGCGTTCATCGGCATAGTCCTTGGAGATCAGCCGTTCCACAGGCACATCGACGAAGGCCGGGTCGGCGGTGGTGGCGCGCCGGTCAGCCGCCGCGATCTTCAGCGCCTCGGCCATCAGATGCAGCGTCTCCGTGGTGCCGAAGCCCATGCCGGCGATGTCATAAGCCTCCAGCAGGTTCAGCATCTGCACGATATGCACACCACCGGAACAGGGCGGCGGCGGACCGACGATCTCCACCCCGCGATAGGTGCCGCGCACCGGCTGGCGCTCGACCGTGCGGTAATTCGCCAGATCCTCCAGCGCGACGTAGGAGCCGGCCTGCTGCAGATAGTCGGCGATCCGCTTGCCCAGATCGCCGCCGTAAAGGTGATCCGGCCCCTTCTCCGCGATTTCCCGCAGGGTCTGGGCGTAATCCGCCTGCACCAGCAGCGCACCTTCTGCCAGCGGCTTGCCGCCGGGCAGGAAAACAGCGGCAATCGCCGGGTCGAGCTTCAGATCGTCGGAAATCTCCTCGATGCAGGAGGCCAGGTAATTGGTCACCTGGAAACCGCGCGCGGCATGGCGGATCGCCGGCTCCATGACGGTTGCCAGCGGCAGGCTGCCGAAGCGTTCCAGCGTCTCGCACCAGGCCTTAAGGTTCCCCGGCACGGCGACCGAAGCCGGGCCGACGCGGTTGCGGCGCCCTTCCGATTCCATGTAGTCCGGCCAGACATCGGAGATCGGCTTGAAGCTGTCGGGCTTTGCCGCCATCGGCGCGGTGGCGAGGCCGTCGATCACCGTCTCGCGCCCGTCCGCCAGATGCAGCACCGCCGTGCCGCCGCCGAAGATGCCGACCATCATCGGCTCCACCACGGTCAGGGTGAACAGGGCGGAGATCGCGGCATCGATGGCGTTGCCGCCCATCGCAAACATCTCGGCCGAGGCGGCGGAGGCCAGCGGATGGTTCGTAACCGCCATGCCGCGTGAGGCCGTTACCGGCGTCTTTTCGCACTGAAAGAGCGTTCCGGCGCGGCCGCGCCAGCCTGAATTGGTCATCTCACCCTGCCTGCCCGTCGATGGATCGCCAAAGAATGGAAGACCATCCTAACGGCTGAGCAGGCGAGGACCAGCCGAAACCCGTGCGCCAGGCTGCACGGAAAGCGCGGCAGCCATGCCGGTGTCTCAGCTTTCCTCTTGGGTTATGGCCAGAGGCGCCTTCTGCGTCATCTCCCGCAGCATCCAGATCAGCCGCTCGAACAGGCCAGTCAGCTGCAACAGCCCCAGCTTTTCCTCGCGGCCAAGCGAAACCGTCTCGTCGCTGAGGAACTGCCGGCGCACCCCTTCCATCAGATCGCCACGATCCCCGGTGATCCGCTGGATCAGCGCCATATCCTCGGGATCGCCGCTCTCCATCGCCTCAACGAAGGACAGCAGCACGGCATCCAGCCCTTCGACCAGGGCGATGCGGATATCCTCCAGCGCGGCGCTGCCCTGCAGCAGCGGGGCGGCCTCGGCAAACTCCGCCAGCGCGGCTTCCAGCGTCTCCAGCCGGCTGTGCCGGTCCACGATGCGATAGACCCGCTCGTGATTCTCCGCGACCAGCCGGTCATCCGCCAGATCGTCGATATAGATGCCCGCCTGCCTGTGCACTGACCGGAAGGCCTCGCGCAATTCTGCCATCCGTCTGCCGCGCTGGCCGGCCTCCGGCAGGCGCGGCACGTCGATATAGCGCGGCAGCCGCTGCAACAGGCGCAGCTGCTCCTTCTCCGCCATGATCAGCGCGATCTCCGGGTTGCCAGCCACATGGTCGCTGAGATAGGCGAGGCGCGATTCATCCTCCTGCTCGGTCGGCGGATAAAGCCGGGCGAGCAGCCTTTCCGACGGTCCGATCAGCGGCAGCAACACAAATCCGGCAATCATGTTGAAGAACAGATAGGCGAAGGCGATCTGCTGGCCGACATCGTCGGACAATGACTGCACCGCCGCCATGAGCGGCGGAAACCCGAAAAGGGTTTCCGTATAGAACAACGGTACCAGCACGATGCAGCCGACGATGTTGAAGGAAAACTGATACATAGCGACCTGGCGCGCAGTTCCCCTGATCTGCCCGGACAGAAGCCAGGTGGCAATCGAACTGCCCAGGTTTGTGCCGTAGGCAACCATGACGGTCTGCTCGAAGCTCAGCAGGCCGCTCGCGGCGAAGGCAATGGCCAGCAGCGAGACGCTGACGGAAGACTGGCTGATCAGGGTCAGGGCCGCACCGATGGCAAGCGCCGCCATGGGCGAGCCCCCGGCCCCCGCCATCATCTCCTTGAAGAAGGGCTCCTCGGCGATCGGTGCCGCCCCCATCTTCAGCAGCACCAGCCCGTAATAGAGCAGGCACAGGCCGAAGACGGCACGCAGCACCGCCTGCCAGTTCTGGAAACGCTGCATGGTCATCAGGATGCCGCTGCCGCCCAGCGCCATCAGCACCACGATCTCGATATCCAGCGTGACGACAAAGATAATGACTGAGGCGCCCACATTGGCGCCGACGATCATCGGCAGGGCGCGGCGCGCATCGATCATCCGCGCCATCAGCAGCCCGACCAGAATGAAGGTAACGATTTGCGTGCTCTGGGTGATCGCGCCCAGGATGGCACCCCACATCAGCCCCGCCGGGATCGAGGAAGCGACCCGCGCGATTTCCTGCTGTATGCGGCGGTTGGCGAGGCTGCGCAGATTGCCGGTCAGCATGTCGCTGCCAGCGAAGAACAGTCCCAAGCCGCCCAGAATGGTCGCAATGATCCAGGCTGCTTCCATGCTGTCCCCTAGCCCCTGACGCCCGTGATTAAACTAATAATTACAGTAGTTTCGATGCGGGAGCGAAGTCCAGCCCCTCGTGATGGGCCAGAAATGGGGCCGGTCAGAGGGTGCGAATCCAGCCCTCCCACTCCCGGTCGCCGAAGATATCCGGCTCGCCGGAAGAAGCATCAGTCTCCCGCGCAGCATGCAGCACGCCGGCCTGGCGAGCCTCCGACGGGGTGAAGCCATAGTGCCGGCGAAAGGCGCGGATGAAGGAGGACTCGCCGCTGAACCCGACCGAGAGCGCAATGTCGATGATCTTGCGCTGCTGCTGCGCAGGGTCGGTGAGCAGGGTCAGCGCGTGCGCCAGCCGGCGGTCGCGGATATAGGAAGCGACACCGTCATAATACTGGAAAAGCTTGTACAGCCGGCTGCGGGAGACACCGAAGACCTCCGCAACGCTCTCCGGCGACAGGGCCGGGTCCTCGATATTTTCCTCGATATAGCGTTTCAGCGTGGTGACGATTGCCATGCGGATCGCCTGTTCGCCGCCTTCATTCTCGTGCGGGTTTCCGTTCAGCGTCGCGGCGACGAGATTCATCGTCGGCGAGACGATGAGCCCGCCCTGCTCCGTTGTCAGCCGGGGCGCCTGCTTCTGCAGTTCCAGCATATGGGTGCGCAGCAGCCGCGCGAACGGATCGTCTCCCCGGACGCACTGATAATGGCGATGGTCGGGGTCCTTGATGTGCGGCGCCAGCAGCGAGCGCGGCACGAACAGGGCCAGCAGGTCGAAATCCTCATTGGTGGTGTCCAGCGTCTGCGCATTGTCGAACACGCAGATATCGCCGGCCTCCATGATCACGTCGCCCTGCGGTGTGCGGGCATGGCAGCGGCCGCGCGTGAACAGCTGGATCATGTAATGATCGATGCCGTCGCGGTCGATCCGCATGCGGTCGCGCTTGAAATGCTGCCGGCTCGCCTTGCAGCGGATCTGCGACAGGCCGCCGAACAGATAGCCGTCAGTCAGCGCATGAAAGCCGTTTTCCTGATCAGGCGAGGTCAGGTCGGCCTGGTAGAGAACCGAAACACTGTCCCGCCAGACCTGAAACTTCTCCGCCCCTTCCAGCCGGTCGGTCGAGAAATAGGAATGCGGCAGCAATTCCCCCATCGACCTTCTCCCCCGTTTTATTTGCAAATCTTCTAATTGATAAAAAGCTTGGCATATTGCCGTATTCGGAGCAACCCGCCCGCTCGGGGATCCGGGCCGTTCGGGACGGAATGGGCATCGTTCCGGGACGGAATGTCAGGTCGGCCGCAACGGCATGGAGGACAGTGAAGGCTGAGCCATGCCGAAAACCGGAACACAGGACCTTATTCCCATGCTCCCGACCGACACCTACTTCCCCTATCAGTGGCACCTCATCAATACCGGCCAAGATGGCGCCAGAGTTGGCGTTGACCTGAATGTCGTGCCGGTCTGGCAGGACTACACCGGCAAGGGGGTGATTGTCGGGATTTACGATTCCGGCGTCCAGGTCGGCCATCCGGACCTGTCGGCGAACTTCGACCCTGCCTTGCAGCCGACAACGGTTTTCGGACCGCACGATCCCGATCCGGTCGATGGACGCTTTGTCACCCAGGATGGGCACGGCACGGCTGTTGCCGGGCTGATCCTGGCGGCGAACAACGGGTTCGGGGTGGTCGGCGTCGCCTATGACGCCACCTTCGGCGCGGTTAACCTGATCCTGTCCGACAGCTATGAGTCGGATAATGAGGCGGGCGACGCCACCGAACTGACCGCCCTGAACTACCAGATGGCGCTGTACGATGTGATCAACCACAGCTATGGGCCGGACACACCCTTCATCTCCAACTTCACCGAATTCGAGAATTTCGCCAATCTCGCATCGATGGACCGGGCGGCCCTGCTGGGGCGGGATGGCCTCGGCACCGTCCATGTCGTCGCCGGCGGCAACGAGCGTACCGACGGCAACATGACGACCTATGGCGATCTCGGCAATCTGCGCTACACCATCAATGTCGCCGCCGGCTCCGCCGAAGGCGATATCCTCTATTACAGCAATCCCGGCGCCTCGCTGGTCGTCACTGCCCCGGTGGACCGCAATCCCGGCGATGACGGCTTCAAGTCGGTTACCACCGACCTGCTGGCCGGCCTCGGCTATTCCGGTAGCAACAATGCCGAAATCGATAGCTCGGACTATTCCGACCAGATGAACGGCACCTCCGCCGCGGCGCCGATGGTGACCGGCGTGGTCGCGCTGATGCTGGAGGCGAACCCGTTGCTGGGCTATCGCGACGTGCAGGAAATCCTCGCGCTGACTGCCCGCGCGAACTGGCAGGAAGGCGCGTACGAGCTGTATGACTGGCAGACCAATGGCGCCACCTACTGGAATGGCGGCGGCCTGGAGTTCAGCCATGATTACGGCTTCGGCTTCGTCGATGCGCTGGCCGCCGTGCGGCTGGCCGAAAGCTGGACCGACCAGCGCACCCGCTACAACGAACAGATCGAAGTCGTCGAGGCGCTGGACATCGACACCGCCATCCCCAACACCGGCGTGCCGCTCAGCTACAGCTTCGAGGTGGAGGCCGATTTCACCGTCGAATGGGTGGAACTGGCGGTCGGGCTGGACCACAGCTGGTGGGGCGATCTGACAGTCACGCTGCTGTCGCCGGACGGCACGGAGAGCGTCCTGATGAACCGGCCCGGTGTGACGCCGGACACCAATGCCGGTCTGGATATTCCGGTCAGTGCTTCCGGTTTCGAGGGCGAGGACGAATTGCAGTTCATCTTCGCCAGCAACGCCCCGCGTGGCGAGCTGGCGGACGGCGCCTGGACGGTGACTGTCACCGATGCCGGCGCGGCCGGTTTCGGTGTCCTGGAGGACCTGACCCTGCTGCTCTATGGCCGCCCGGAAGAGGATGTCCAGACGTTCTACTACACTGACCGCTATGCCGATCTGGCAGCGGAACAGGCGGGCCGCCAGAGCCTGCAGACCGACGGACCGGCGAAGATCAACGCGGCGGCGGTCAGCGGCGATGTCGTCATCGACCTCTCGCCCGGCATGCTGGGCAGCATTGCGGGGGCGGACTTCACCCTCGTTGCGGGCAGCATCGTCACGGAAATCCTGGCGGGTGGCGGCAATGACAGCCTGACCGCCAGCGATATCGGCACCATCCTGGCCGGCGCACACGGCCACGATGCGCTGACCGGTGGCGCCGGGGCCGACCTGCTGGAAGGCAACAAGAATGCCGACACGCTGGTCGGCGGACTTGGGGATGACACGTTGCGCGGCGGCAAGGGGCACGACCGTCTGGACGGTGGTGGCGGCAACGATGTGATGCATGGCGGCCTCGGCGAGAACATCTTCGCCTTCGCCGACGGCAGCGGCATCGACACGATCATGGATTTCGGGATCGGCCGCGACCGTATCGAGGTCAGCCAGGGCATCAACGGCACGAATATCTCCACCGCGGCGGACCTGCTGGCGCTCGTCGCCTCGGATATTGCCGGCAACGCGGTGCTTGACTTGGGCAGTGGGAACCACGTCACTCTTGTCGGGGTCGCGGCGGCCGCGCTGGCCGAGGATCACTTCCTGATATCCGCGCCGATAGCATGACCATGCAGCATATGGCGTTCAGATGGCGGAACTGTCGGCAAGGACCCGAAGATTGGCAGCCCTGAACGATAGCCTGACCGAAACGCTCTCAGCGTTCCTGCGGGACGGGGACGCCGTCGATATGCCCGGCCTGATCGCCGAACTGCAGGAACATGCCCAGATCTGCAACACGACCCGCGCGATGAACAAGGTATCGGGCGTCGTCGGTGTCGAGGATAATGCGCAGGGCTTTCACAAGCTGCTGACCACCAGAATCCTGCCGGTCATCGAGCTGAAATTGCCGTCCTACAGTGCAACGGCGGGACAGGCGAATTTGCTCGACCTCGTCGAACTGCTGAACGCGCTTGTCGCCTGGGAGACGCGATCGGGGGTCGGGTTCGAGATACAGCGCTTCCGCCAGCAGCTTGCCGACCGGCTCTATGGCGACATACAGCGGCAGACCGAGGCCTTCATCCGGCGGCTGGACAAGGCGGATTACGCGGAAATGCCGCAGGCCGGTGCCCTGATCCTGCAGCTTGATGCCCATATCTGGCTGCTGGAAGGCTTCGGCCAGCGCCAGAAGATGGCGGAGCTGCAGAATGCCTCCGCCCGCCTGGCCCGCAGCATCGTGCGCTCGGTCAGCCGCACCCTTCAGGGTTTCCTGGCCGATGGCGACATGGTGCGCCATTTCGACGTCTCAGCCGTGCTGCTCTATGTCGAGGATCTGGTCGTCGCCATGCTGCGCGTGCTGGAATCGACCAGGGAGGAAGAGGCCAAGGGCGCGGCACACCCCTTCATCCTGTCGCTTGGCGAACAGATCGCGACGGCTAACCTCGCCGATCTGGATGCGCTTCTGTCCTACTATCTGCGCGCCCTGGAGCGCGCCCTCGACACGCCGAAGGTGAGCAAGGACACGTTCCGCATCTTCTCGACACATGCCGGCATGACCTTGCGGCTGCTGCGCGGGCTTGCCCGCCAAGGGGGACAGGCGAAAGCCAGTGGCCTTTACGAGCGCGGCATGCAGCGGGTCTATGGCCTGCAGGCAAAGGCGCGTAGCCTGCACCGTGACAGTGCCGAACCGCATATCGCGGACAAGCTTGCCCTGCTTGAAGCGATCACGGCCGATTTCGAAAAGCCCCTCGTCCAGATCATCCCTTCTGCCACAGACCGTCTTTGACCCCATGATCGATAAACCCCTGTCTCCCGCGGAACGCCTGAAGGACACGGTCTGGCAACAGATTGTGCGGCTGGCCACGACAGACGCCCATTTCCGCGACAGGCTGCAGACCGAGCCGGTGGCCCTGTTGCAGGCTGTCGGCATCACGGTGCCGGCCGGCATCCGCTTCGTCTGTGTCGAGACGGCTCCGGACCAGGTCGCCGAGGTGCTGGGGCGCTCGGACGGCAATCTCGTCTATGTTCCCATCGTGACATCTGCCGCGCCGGACGCCGCTGGCGAACTCGAAGACGAGGCGCTGGATGCCGTGGTCGGCGGCACCGGACCGCTGACAGGTACGCCCATGCCATCGAACTTTTCCGCGATGATCTCCTTCACGGATGGCGTCAATGTCGGTTCCGCCAATTGAGCCGGATATGTTAGCTTCAATGTCAGCATCGCCGGGCAAGCCGCTGGGTATCCAGTGGCCCAACCGGATGCATCCAACAGCAGGCAATCGGTAGAGGGCTATGGAGATCAAGGAAAGCGATCACGGCGATACGCTGGTCGTCATCTTGTCCGGCAGGCTGGACAGCACGACAGCGCCGGAGTTCGAGCGGCACATCATCGGACGCATCGAAGGCGGCCGGAACGACATCGTGATCGATTTCGGCGGGCTCGAATTCATCTCCAGCGCCGGCTTGCGCGTCATGCTGATGGCGGCCAAGCGGGTGAAGGCCGGCAAGGGTCGCCTCAGCCTGTGCGCGCTGAACGACAATATCGCCAAGGTCTTCGAGATCAGTGGCTTTCTCGCGATCTTCACCATCTATCCGGACAGCGGCGCCGCCTTGGCCGGTAACAGGTAAGCTGTGATGCCTTCGACCGGGCCGCGCACCGCCGGCCCCCTTTCCGTCGTTCGGGGCATTCCCTCACCATGTCGCTGAAACTCCGCCTCCTGTTGCTGATCGTCGGGTTGCTGAGCGCCGCCATCCTAGGGCTGGCGGTCTCGCTCGGCTGGCAGGCGCGCAACGCGATCCTGCTGCAGGCGGAATCCGATGGCACCCGCATCGCCCGCGTGCTGGCGCAGGCGGCCTCCGTCGCCAACACGGTGCCGGCGGAAATCGAGCAGGTGATCGGCCGGCAGATGGTGTCCGAGGCGCTGCTGACAGCGCATCTGTTCGACATCGCGGAGCAGGCTGGCCTCTCCACCGAGGCGGTCAATGCCCGGCTGATGGAGATCACGGCGCGCAGCGCGATCACCGAAATCTGGGGTTTCGACGAATCCGGCACTTCGACCTATGGCAGCCTGCCGGATGTCGGCCTGCAGATCTTCCCCGACCCGGAACGCAGCCCGGTCCTGTCGCGCTTCTGGCATCTGCTGTCGGGCGAGAAATTCTCCGTCACCGGCCCCGGCATCGACCGCGATCTCGACGGAAAGCGCTTCAAATATGCCGGCGTACGCGGCGTCAGCGCACCGGGGGCGGCGCTGGTCGGCTATGATTTCGACTTTATCGGCGGCATCGTGGACAGGATCGGCCTCGTGCAGGTGGTGCGCAGCCTGCTGGATAGCGGCCGCGTGAACGCGATCTGGGTGTTCGACTATCAGTTCCAGCCGCTCGCCCAGGGCACGGTGTTCGGTGACGAGGTGAACCAGCCGCCGGACAGCCGGGAGCAAGAAGCGCTGGACGACAGCATCCGCACCGGCAGCACGGCAAGCTGGCTGGCCGGGCGCGACATGGTGGTGGTGACGCCGATCCCCGGTCCCGATGGCGGCCCGATTGGCGCCACGCTGCTGCGCCTGCCGACCGACGGGCTGCAGAAGCTGATGCAGTCCAGCCTGATCTATACCGCCATCGTCGCCGGGCTGGTGCTGGCCGCCAGCCTGATCACCGCGACCTGGTTCTCGCACCGGCTGACCCGCCCGCTCACCAGCATCGGCGAGGCGGCCCACGCGGTCGAGCAGCAGCGTTATGTCCGGGGCCAGCTTCAGCAGGTCGCCGGCCGCAGCGACGAGTTCGGCAACCTCGCCCGCGTGTTCGAGGAGATGGCCAAGCAGGTCTTCGCCCGCCAGGAGGAACTGGATGCGCTGGTGAAGGAACGCACCCTGCAGCTGCAGCAGAAGAATGAACAGCTGGAAGCCGCCAACGCGCAGATCGAGCAGGAGCTGCTGCTCGCCCAGAACATGCAGACCGCCATCCTGCCGGCCGCCTTCCCGCAGGACCCGCGCTTCACCGGGTACGCGATGATGAAGGCGGCGCGCCATGTCGGCGGCGATTTCTACGATTACTTCATGCTGGACGAGGACCGCATCGCCGTGGTCATGGCCGACGTGTCCGGCAAGGGCGTGCCGGCGGCCTTCTTCATGGCAGTGTCGCGCACGGTGATCCAGAGCGTGGCGCAGAAGGCGGACGGTCCGGGCGACTGCCTTGCCCGCGCCAACGATCTGGTATGCCAGGAGAACCCGCTGGAGCTGTTCGTTACCGTGTTCTACGGCATCCTCAATGCCCGCACCGGCGAGTTCCGCTTTGCCAATGGCGGGCATAACCCGCCCTATCTGATCGGCGCGGACGGTACCGTCACGGCGCTGGAGACCACCGGCGGCATGGCGCTCGGCATCCTCGACGAGATGCCCTTCGCGGAAAAAAGCGTGACCCTGCGGCCGGGCGACTCGCTGTTCCTGTTCACCGATGGCGTGACGGAAGCCTTCGACCCTGCCAACGAGGAATATGGCGAGGCCCGGCTGGAATCTGCCCTGCAGGGCAGCCATTCCCTTGCCATCGAGGTGCTGGCCCAGCGCGTGGTGGACGATGTGGGCGCCTTCAGCAACACCGCCCCGCAATCGGATGATCTGACATGCCTGGCGTTGCGCTATGCCGGGCCGGGCGGGCGGACATGACCATGGCCGGGTGCAAGATGAAACGGAATGCCAGTGAAAGCGGGATGCCCGGCACGGCGGAGGAGACCTCCCTGCCCTATGGTTCCCAGGCTGAACAGGCGATGGAAAAGACGGACGAGATGAACGACGCTGCGGCCATACAGAACGCGAGCGATGGCGAGATCGCGGCCATTGCGCGTGCCTATGAACGCTATTTCGCCAGTGGCTTCTACGACCAGCGCTATCCCCGCCACAATGCGCAGAGCCTGGCGACGATTCTGCAGGTCGGCAGGGAGGCCCGCGCCATCCTGGATTTCGGCTGCGGCGACGGGCGCTATGTGCTGCCGCTGCTGCATACGACAGGCGCGCGGATATTCGCCTATGACATCTGCCCGGTGGCGCTGAAGAGCCTGGAGCGCCGCATCGCCAATGAACCGGCACGCGACCGGGTGCAGACGATCCTCGGCCCGCGCGAGGACTATACCGAGGGCGCGCCGGTCGATCTGGCGCTCATCATGTTCGGCGTGCTGGGGCATATTCCGGGCCGGGCGAACCGGGTGGCAACGCTGCGCCGCATCCGCGACCTGCTGACGCAGCAAGGCAGCGGAAACCTCGTCGTCAGCGTGCCCAATGCCGCCCGGCGGTTCCGGTTGGAGCAGCAGGAACACAAGGCTGCCCTGGCGGCAGGCCAGCCGCGCCCGCCGGCCCGCGAGGACGGCGATATTCTTTACAGCCGCGCGCATGACGGCGAGCGGATCGAACTGTTCTATCATCTCTACAGCCCGGCCATGCTGGCCGGTGAACTGCGCGATGCCGGCTTCCGGAACGTCCGGATGCAGGCGGAGAGTGTGTGGCCGGAATCCGGCGTCACCCGCTCCGCCACGCTGGCTACGTTCGACAGGCTGTTGCGGTCGGTCACCCCGCCGGGCCTCGGCTATGGCATTCTGGCGACGGCGGAGGCATGAGGATGGGAAACACGGCCTTGGCAACGGAAACGGTGACAACGGCGGCGATCCGCTTCGAGGATGTCAGCAAGCACTTCGGAGAGACACCCGTGCTGGAGGCGGTCTCCTTCACCGTCCTGCCCGGCCAGGTGGTCTGCATCGCCGGACCGTCGGGGACCGGCAAGACCACGTTGCTGCGCCTGGTGAATGCGCTCACCCCCGCCGATCAGGGGCATATCCAGGCCGGCCCCTTCAACGTCACCCAGCCCGGTACCGACCTGCAGGCGCTGCGCCGCTATGTCGGGATGGTGTTCCAGCGCTACAGCCTGTTTCCACACAAGAGCGTGCTGGAGAATTTGACCATGGGGCCGCGCCAGGTGCTGCGCCGGCCGCGCGCGGAGGCTGAGGAGCAGGCCATCGATTTGCTGAACCGGCTGGAAGTGGCGGAGCTGCGCGAGCGCTATCCGGGGGAGCTTTCGGCCGGCCAGCAGCAGCGCGTGGCGCTGGTGCGCGCCCTGACGATGGATCCGAAAATCCTGCTGCTGGACGAGGTGACCGCCGCCCTCGATCCGCGCATGGTGGACAAGGTGGCGGAGCTGATCCGCCAGATGGCGGCCACCGGCATGACCATCCTGGCCTCCAGCCATGACATGCGCTTCGCCACCCTGTGCGCCGATCTGCTGGCGCAGCTGGACCGGGGCCGGCTCGGGCCGCTGCAGCCCCCTCCGCCCCCCTCTCCGGCAGTGGAACCGTAACGGGCTATGGCGGCGCGGCTGGAAATCTCCATCGCCAATGACCGGAACGCCATCCCGGAAATCGTCGGCGCGGTCACCGCGCTGATCGAGGAGAACGGCCTTGCCCCCGATATCGCCTATGCCATCGAACTCGCCATCGACGAGCTGGTGACGAACGCGATCTCCTACGGCTATCCGGACGGCGCGGCCGGCACGGTCACGGTCGAGGTCGCAATCGAGAGCGACCGCATCGTGCTGGTCGTGCGCGATGACGGTATCGCCTTCGATCCGCTGGCGCAGGCGCCCGAACCGACACTGGAGGGCAATGTCGAGGATAGGCCGGTCGGGGGGCTTGGCCTGCATCTGGTGGAAGCGATGATGGATGAAGTCGCCTATGAACGGCGCAACGGGGAGAACCGGCTGACCTGCGTGAAGCGGCGCTAAGCCGCGCAAGGACGGCGGGAACGAAGGAAGGGGCGGAATCGATGGCGGACGGTATCTTCAGGAAGACCGCGCTGGAACGGCTGTCCTCGCCGGACCAGCTCGACCGTCTGATCACCGTCACCAGACCGCGCGGCTGGATGGCGCTGGTCATGCTGTGCGTGATCGCCGCCGCCGCCATCGCCTGGGGCATCCTCGGCAGCATCCCGACGCGCGTGCAGGGCAATGGCATCCTCATCAGCACCGGTGGGCAGGTCGTCAATGTGCAGGCCCCGGGCAGCGGCACGCTGAGCGAGATCGACATCCGTGTCGGCGAGACGGTCGCTGCCGGACAGGTCGTCGCCCGGCTGTCCCAGACCGATGCCGCGCAGCGCTATGAGAATGCGCTGGCCGTGGTCGAGGAGAAGCTGGACAACCAGCGCCGCGTGGAAGAACAGGCCGACCAGGAATGGGCGGTGAAGCAGCAGAATTTCGACCGCCGCCGGGCGGCCCTGCGCGACCGGCTGGCCGCCGGGCAGCAAAGGCTGGACTTCCTGCGCGGGCGGCTGGCCGATGAGGAAAGGTTGCTGGCGGACAAGGTCATCACCCGCGAGGTCGTGGCCCGGACCCGCGACGAGGCCAACCGCGCCGCCCAGGAAGTGGCGGAGGTGCGCAACGACCTGGCGCGGATCGAGGCCGAGGCGCTGGACCTCTCGGCAACGCTCGACAATCGCCGCCGGGCCGCCGAGGATGCGGTCAGCGAGGCACGCCGGCAACTGGCGCAGGTCGAGGCGACGCTGAACCGCGCCACCATCGTCATCGCTCCGGCCAGCGGCACGGTTACCGAGGTGAAGGTCTCGCAGGGCGCGCTGGTCACGGAAGGCCAGTCGCTGTTCGCCTTCCAATCCGGCGGCACGTTCCTCGATCTTGTCCTCTACATCCCCCCGCAGCATGGCAAGCGGGTAAAGCCCGGTATGCCGGTGCAGATTTCCCCCTCCACCGCCCGGCGCGAGGAATATGGCACCGCGCTTGGCACTGTGGACTGGGTCTCCGACTTCCCGGCGACGCTGGAGGGCATGCGCGCGGTGCTGCAGAATGACGAGCTGGCGCGCAATTTCCAGCAGGGGGGACCGCCCTACGTCGCCCGTGTGGCGCTGCAGCACGACCCCGAGACGGTCAGCGGCTATCGCTGGAGTTCCGCCAAGGGAGCGACGCTGGCACTGTCCGGCGGCACACTGGCCAGCGCGGAGATCACGGTTTCCGAGCAAGCGCCGGTGACCCTCATCATCCCGCTGCTGCGCGAATATACCGGGCTGTTCTGATCGCCGATGACCGACAGCACATCCGCCCCCGTAGCCCCCGGCGCTCCTGCCCCATCCCCGGCGCCGAAGCCGAATGCCCCGAAAGGCGGCCGGCGCTTCCGCACGCCCACCATCCTGCAGATGGAGGCAACGGAATGCGGCGCCGCCGCACTTGCGATGATCCTCGCCCGGTTCGGTCGCTGGGTGCCGCTGGAGGAGTTGCGGGTGGAGTGCGACGTGTCGCGCGACGGCTCCAAGGCCTCCAACATCCTGCGCGCGGCACGGCGCTACGGGCTGGTGGCGAAGGGCTACCGGCGCGAGCCGGAGAGTGTCACCAACCTGCCCTTCCCGATGATCATCTTCTGGAACTTCAACCACTTCCTGGTTCTGGAAGGGATCGATCGGAAAGCCGGAAAGGTGTGGCTGAACGACCCGGCGCTGGGTCCGCGTACGGTCAGTCTGGAGGAGTTCGATTCGGGCTTCACCGGTGTGTGCCTGGTGTTCGAGCGCACGCCGGACTTCAAAAAGGGCGGCGAGAAGCCCAGCATCATTGGCCCGCTGAAGCGCCGGCTGCGCGGCTCGCAGGGCGCTATGGCCTATGTCATGCTGGCCACCCTGCTGCTGGTGCTCCCCGGCCTGGTCATTCCGGTCTTTTCCAAGATCTTCGTCGATGACGTGCTGATCGGCGGCACCTCGCAATGGCTGCTGCCGTTGTTGATCGGCATGGCGGTGACCGCCGCGCTGCAGGGCACCCTCACCTGGCTGCAGCAGATCCACCTGTCGCGGCTGGAGATGAAGCTGGCGCTCAGCTCCTCCGCCCAGTTCTTCTGGCATGTGCTGCGGCTGCCGGTGGAGTTCTTCAACCAGCGCTTCCCCGGCGATATCTCGGCGCGGGTCTCCTCCAACGACGACATTGCCACCCTGCTGTCCGGGCAGCTGGCGAACAACATCATCGGCCTGGTGATGATCGGTTTCTACGCCATCGTCATGCTGTTCTACGATGTCTGGCTGACCATCATCGGCGTCGGGCTGGCACTGCTGAACTTCCTGGCGCTGAAGGTCGTCGCCCGCCGCCGCGAGGACAGCAGCCGCAAACTTGTGAACGAACAGGGCAAGCTGGCCGCCACCTCGATCAGCGGCATCCAGCTGATCGAGACGCTGAAATCCAGCGGGTCGGAGAGCGATTTCTTCTCCAAATGGTCCGGGTTGCAGGCCAAGTACCTGACCGCCCAGCAGGAGCTGGCGGTCACCACGACGCTGATCTCCGCCGCCCCCATCCTGCTGTCCGCGCTGTCCACGGCGGCGATCCTGGCGGTGGGCGGCTTCCGGGTCATCGACGGCGAACTGACCATCGGCGGGCTGGTCGCCTTCCAGGCGCTGCTGGCGAATTTCTCCACACCCATCGAACAGCTGGTCGGGCTGGGCGGCGAGATCCAGACCATCAAGGGCAGCCTGACGCGCATCGAGGATGTGCAGAAGTACCGGATCGATGACCGGCTGGGCGAAACCGAACGGATGTTCGCCACCGCCGCGCCGGAGCGCCCTCTGCCGCCGAAGCTGCGCGGCCATATCGAGCTGCGCGACCTGGTGTTCGGCTATAACCGCTCCGACAAGCCGCTGATCGATGGGCTGAACCTGACCGTGCAGCCGGGCCAGCGCGTCGCCCTGATTGGCGGGTCGGGCAGCGGCAAATCGACCATCGCCAAGATCGTCAGCGGCCTGTACCGCCCCTGGTCCGGCAGCGTGCTCTATGACGGCATCCCGCTGGACGAACTGCCGCACGCCTATTTCGCCAACTCCGTCTCCACGGTGGATCAGGAAATCTTCCTGTTTGCCGGCACGGTGCGGGAAAATATCGGCATGTGGGACAATTCCGTCAGCGAGGAGATGATCACCAGGGCGCTGCGCGATGCCTGCATCCTGGATGCCATCGAAAGCCGGGCCGGCCGCTACGAGTCGCTGATTGCCGAGAATGGCGGGAATTTCAGCGGTGGCCAGCGCCAGCGGCTGGAGATCGCCCGCGCGCTGGCCGGCAACCCGACCGTGCTGATCCTCGATGAGGCAACCAGTGCGCTGGACCCGGTGGTCGAGAAACGCATCGACGAGAATCTGCGGCGGCGCGGCTGCACCTGCCTGATCGTCGCACACCGCCTCAGCACGATCCGCGACTGCGACGAGATCATCGTGCTGGAACGCGGACAGGCAGCGCAACGCGGCAAGCACGAAGAACTGATCGCCGTGGACGGCCCCTATCGTCGGCTGATCCGGTCGGGAGAAGCCTGAGATGACCGATCCCGCCATCACCGGATATGACAGTTTCGATGCCGAACTGCTGGCCAAGATCGACGGCGAGAAGCTGTCGGTCGGCTATCACAATCCCTTCCTGGTCAGCGACCCCGGCCTGATCTGGCTGGTGCTGAAGGGCAGCGTGGATATCTATGCCGTGCCGCTGACCGATGGCGCCGTCGCCGGCACCGGCCAGCATCTGATGAGGGTAAGCGAGGGCGAGCTGATCTTCGGCATGCCGGCTATCCCCGATGACACTGTTGCCGATGGCCGCTCCCAGATCGGCCTGCGCGCGGTGGCGACCATGGGGACGGAGCTGTTCCGCGCCCGGCGCAGCGATATCGAGCAGGATGATTTCGACCTGATCGTGGTGGACTGGATCGACCGCTGGATCGCCGCCCTGGCGGAGATCGTGGCACCGGTCGGCGGACCGCGCCCGACCGGCTATCTGGAAGCCGAGCCGGACATCGCCTTCACCGCCGGCGCGGTACTGACGCCGCAGCGCGGAGACACGATCTGGGTCACGCTGGATGCCGGATATGCAACCGCCATCGGCCGCTGGCGCCTGACGGAGGACACTGCCGGCATTCCGCTGCCGCTGGCCGGCAATATGTGGCTGGCCTGCGAGTCCGACTGCCGCCTCACCGGCGCCTATACGCCGACCGCCTTGTTCCGGGGCATGCTGTGGGCAAGCCTCGATTCCTTCCACCTGGCTGTCATGCAGGTCATCGCCCGGCAGCGCGAGGAGGCCGGTGCCAGCGAGACCAGCCGGCTGGAGCGCAAGGCCGGCGCCAACCGCGCCACCTTCAACGCCTCGCTGCGGCGGATCGGCGGCATCCTGACAGGGCCGGAGGCCGAAGGCACCGTCACCGGCACGGCGGCGACCGGCGACCCGCTGTTCGACGCCGCAAGCCTGGTCGCCCAGGCCGCCGGCATCACGCTGACGCCACCAACCGACGATACCGATGCCGCGCCCCGCCTGCTCTCCGACATCGTCCGGCGCTCGCACATCCGCGTGCGGCGGGTCGTGCTGTTCGACGACTGGTACCGACGCGACAATGGCCCGCTGCTGGCCTATCGGGCGGCGGACAACAGGCCGGTTGCACTGCTGCCTGATGGCGTTGACCGCTATGTGATGGCCGATCCGGCGGACAGCACGCGGCGCCCCGTCACAGCAGCCCTGGCGGACAGCCTGTCCGGCGAGGCGCATGTCTTCTACCGTCCGTTCCCAGCGCGCGCGATGCGCGTACGCGAGGTTTTCGCCTTCGGGCTACGCGGGCTGCGCCGCGACATGGCGACCATCGTGATGATGGGCATCCTGGCCGGGCTGATCGCGCTGGCGACACCGATCGCGACCGGGCAGATTTTCGCCAGCATCATCCCGCGCGCCGATATTCCGGGGCATCTGACGATCATTGCCGGGCTGGTGCTGGCGGCGCTGGGCACCGCAACCTTCACGGTAACCCGCAGCTTCGCCGTGCTGCGGGTGCAGACCCGCATGGATGCCAGCATCCAGACTGCCGTCTGGGACCGTCTGCTGGCCCTGCCGGTGCCGTTCTTCCGGGAATACTCGTCCGGCGACCTGGCCGACCGCGCCAACGGCATCAACGCGATCCGCGAACTGCTGAGCGGCACCATCATGCAATCGGTCATGACGGTGCTGTTCTCGCTGTTCAGCCTGCTGCTGCTGTTCTGGTACAGCTGGAAGCTGGCCTTTATCGCGCTGGCCATCGTTGCCGTGCTGCTGGGGGCTTCGCTGACCATCGCGCTGGCGATGGTGCCGCTGCAGCGCGAGATGATCGGCCGCGGCGGCAGGATCGAAGGGCTGATCTTCCAGCTTCTCACCGGCCTGTCGAAGCTGCGCATCTCGGCCAGCGAGCCGCGCGCCTTCGCGAAATGGGCCGAACAGTTCGGCATCACCAAGGAGATCACCTACAAGGCGCGCAAACTGGCCGCGATACAGGCGGTCATCACCGCGCTGTTTCCTCTGCTGGCCTCTATCGTGCTGTTCGCCTCGATCAGCTATCTGCTGAAGGGCGGCGAACAGGGAGAGGGCGGTTTCGGCATCGGCGATTTCCTGGCCTTCAACGCAGCCTTCGGGCAGTTCAGCGCCGCCATGGTCGGGCTGCTGGGCACAGTCTCGGTGCTGATCGCCATCGTGCCGCTGTATGAGCGCGTGCGCCCGATCCTGGAAACGGTGCCGGAGATCACCGACGGCAAGGCCGATCCCGGCGCCATCGATGGTACCGTGGAGTTCTCCCGGGTGGTGTTCCGCTACAACCCCGAAACGCCGCCGATCATCGACGGCGTGTCGCTGACCATCGACAGCGGCAGCTATGTCGCCTTTGTCGGCGCCTCGGGCTCTGGCAAATCGACACTGGTGCGGCTGGTGCTGGGCTTCGAGCAGCCCGAAGCCGGCGGCGTCTATATCGACGGCAAGGACATTTCCGGCCTCGACATGCAGGCGGTGCGCCGGCAGATCGGTGTGGTGCTGCAGAATGGCCGCATCATGTCGGGCTCGATCTTCGACAATATCGTCGGCAGCCTGCCGCTCACCATCGACGATGCCTGGGAGGCCGCGCGCATGGCCGGGTTCGACCAGGATGTCGAGGCGATGCCGATGGGCATGCACACCGTACTGTCGGAAGGGGCCGGCACGCTGTCCGGCGGGCAGCGCCAGCGCCTGATGATCGCCCGCGCGCTGGTGCACAAGCCGCGCATCCTGATCCTGGACGAGGCGACCAGCGCGCTCGACAACCGCACGCAGGAGGTGGTGAATGCCAGCCTGGCGCGGATGAACATGACGCGCATCGTGGTCGCCCACCGGCTCAGCACCATCCAGAATGTGGATCGCATCTTCGTGATGCGGCAGGGCCGTGTCGTCGAGCAGGGCGATTTCAACGCGCTGATGGCGCTGAATGGCGAGTTCGCGGAACTCGCCCGCCGCCAGTTGGTCTGACGGGAGGAGACGGATCATGCGGATACGCGCCCTCCTGCTCTCCACCGCCGCCATGCTGGCGCTGACCGGACCTGCCTCGGCGGAGACCATCATCGACGCGCTGGTCTCGGCCTATCAGAACAATGCCGACCTGATGGCGGCGCGGGAGGAGCTGCGCGTAACCAACGAGCAGCGCCCGCAGGCGCTGGGCGGCTGGATGCCGACCGTCACGCTGCGCGGCAATGCCGACGAGGCCACCATCGACCAGCGCATTTCGCCCTCCTATGACCGCCGCACCCTGAGCGGCGCGCTGGAATATAACCAGACGCTCTATCGCGGCGGCGCGCTGTCAGCGACGCTAGACCAGGCGGAGAACACCATCCGCCGGCAGCGGGCGCTGCTGACCGATACCGAGCAGACAGTGCTGCTGCAGGCCGGCAGCATCTTCATGGACGTGATCCGCGACAGCCGCACCCTGGCGCTGAACCGGAACAATATCGCGGTGCTGGAGGAGCGGCGGCGCACGACACGCGCGCTCTACGATGTGGGCGACGCCACCCAGGCCGACCTGTCGCAGGCCGAGGCGCGGCTGGCGCAGGCCCGCGCGCAGTTGATCGCGGCACAGGGTCAGCTCGACGCGTCGCGCGCGACCTATGCGCAGATCGTCGGCCAGCCGCCGGAAGCACCGGAGATGCCGGGCCCGGTCAGTGGCCTGCCGGAAACGCTGGAGGCGGCCATCGACCTGGCGGAACGCTGGAACCCTGTGCTGCGCGCCTCCGGCCTCGCCGAGACCATCGCCCGCGACCAGATCCGTATCCGCCGGGGTGAGATGCTGCCCTCTGTGGCACTGGTCGGCCGGGTGCAGGAGGACAGCTATGACGATCCCCTGCCGCTGGACCGCCAGAGCCAGGCCTCGCTCGGCGTGCAGCTGACCGTGCCGCTCTATCAGTCGGGGGCGGATCATGCCCGGCTGCGCGAGGCGAAGAAGCGCGCCAACCAGCGCCAGCTGGAAACCGTCTCGCAGCTGCGCAAGGTGCAGGAACAGGTGATCCGTGCCTGGCGCGACCTGCAGACGGCACGGGCCAGCGTCGGTGCATTGGACGAACAGATCGCCGCCGCCCGGCTGGCGCTGGAGAGCGTGCGCCGCGAGGTGGAGATTGGCCGGCGCCCGCTGCTCGACCTGCTGGACGCGCAGCAGGAATTGCTGGATGCGGAGGTGAATCGTACGGGACGGCAACGCGATGTCGTGGTCGGCGAACTGACCCTGCTGTCCACCATCGGCGCGCTGACCGCCGAATCGCTGGCCCTGCCGACCGACCTGTACGATCCTCTGGCGGATTACGAAGCCACAAAGTGGCGGTTGTTCGGTACCGGCATACGCTGACCGCAAACGCCCTGGTTGAAGTTGCGCGCCGCCACCCGATATCCATCGGGAACGGAGGCCTTCAGCCATGCGCTCGTTGTTCCACGGCTTCGCCGCACTCGTGCTCACCACCCCCATCGCCCTGGCCGCTCCACTGGAGCAGCCGCGCGAGATATCGATTGCCGTCGATGTGTTTGCCGGCGGTTTGCATGTGCTGACCATCGACAGCCGCACCCGGCTGAAGGCAGATGGCTATAATCTGGAAACACAGCTGCAAAGCCGCGGCTTTGCCGGCTGGGTGTCGGGCTTCTCCCAGCATACGCTGTCCGAGGGCCGCATCGCCGATGGCGAGTTGCAGCCCAGCGTCCATCTGAACAAGGGCATCTGGCGCGGCGATTCGCGGCTGGTCGAGATGCGCTATGGCGATCATGGCCCGGTCGAGGTGACGGTGGAGCCCGTCGAGGACCCGTCGGAGCGCGAGCCGGTACCCGCCCGCCTGCGCCGCGATACCATCGATCCGCTGAGCGCCGTCCTCTTCGTGAACCAGCCGGCCTACGCGCAGGCCGGCGCGTGCGAGTGGAAGGTACCGGTGTTCGACGGGCGGCGGCGCTATGATCTGCGGTTCGAACGGATTGCCGAGGAAACCCTGCCAGCCGGGCGCCATGGCGTCTATGCCGGCCCGGCCGTCAAGTGCCGGGTGCATTACGACAGCATCGCCGGGCGCTATACCGGCACACGCTGGCGCACCAGCAGCGAACCGATGCCGCCCTCCCATGTCTGGTTCGCCAAGCCCGAGGGAACCGATCTATGGGTGCCCGTGCGGTTCGAGGCGGAGCATTCGCTGGGCTGGGTGCTGGCCTACCTCACCCGCCTGGACGTGACGCCCTAACGCTGACTACCGCCAGCGCCGCCGTTCGAACCAGCGGGTGATGTGCGAGAACGGGTAGCAGAACACGAAGAACCAGCACAGCACGTAGAAATACATCGGGATCACCAGCGCCGGGTCGCTGACCGATTCCATCGCCACGGTCGCACTCGACAATATCTCCTTCACCCCGACCATGGAGGCCGTCGAGGAGGCCATGACGATGACCGCAAAATAGCTCATCCAGGGCGGCAGCAGCATCGGCGTCGCCTGCGGCAGGATCACCGAGGTCATGGTCTGGTAATGGCTGAGCGGCAGTGCCGCCGCCGCGTCCCACTGGTCGGTGTGGATGTTTCGGATAGCGCCATAGACATTGTCCGACATGAAGCCGATCACCGGCATCGACAGGCCGATCACCGCCTTCAGCCAGCCCGGCAGCGGAATGGTCATGCCGGCCAGCTGCACCTCATAGGGCAGCATGTAGGCAAGGTAGAACAGCAGCACCAGCGACGGTGTGTTGCGCAGGAACTGCGTCACCCCCCAGCAGGACCGGCGCAGCCAGTCGCGGCTGGAATTGCGGCCCAGCCCGACCAGCATGCCGATGGCGGTGCCCAGCGCCATCGCACCTAGGCTGATGACGATGTTCATCAGGAAGCCCGCCGCCAGCTCCGGCGTCCAGGCGATCAGCGTGTCCAGCGTCCTGCCCATGCCGGCCTCAGCCCCCCTGCCCTGGAATGCGCAGACGCTTTTCCAGACGGTGCATGCCATAGACCAGCACCGAGACCAGCAGGAAGAAGATCACCAGCAGCACATTCATCATCTCGACCGTGTTGCCCTCCTCCGGCCAGATCTGGTTGGTGACATAGAGCAGTTCCGGCACGGCGATGGCGGAGGCAAGGCCGGTCGCCTTCACGATGTTCACCAGATTGGCGTTCAGTGCCGCCAGGCAGTTGCGCAGCGCCAGCGGCAGGATGATCCGCACATAGGCCTGCAAGGGGCTGTAGCCCAGCGCCACGGCGGAATCGTGGATATCGGCGGGCACCGCGTCGATGCCGGCGCGGAAAATCACCGTGTTGGAGGCACCGGCATAGATACCCAGCGCGATCACCGCCCAGGCAAAGCCACCCATCAGCGGCGTCTCCACCCCGTTTGCCGCAGTGACCAGCGGCAGCATCGCGCCGATGCCGAAGAAGAAGAAATAGAGCTGCACCAGCGGCGGCGTGTAGCGGAAGAATTCCACATAGGCGGTCGCCATCCAGCGCACCGGCGGAAAGCCGACTCCCAGCAGCCAGGCGCCGGTAATGCCGATGGCGACACTGAGCACGATGCAGCCCAGCGCCAGCAGGATGGTGTTGGCAAGGCCGCGCAGGAACTGCGCGCGGTCATAGGGATCGTAGAGGATGGTCAGGTTGAGGCCGGCCGATTTCAGCCAGGCCTCCAGCGCGCCAGGCTGGCGCGGGGCGGCCTGCTGCGCCTCCACCCGGGTCGGCCGGCACGCCATGGGGAAGCTGCCATCCGCCCCGCGCCGGCAGATATAGTCCCCGTTCGCGTCGCGCGCCCTCCACAGCTGGTTCATCTCGACCAGGAAGCCGGTTTGCTTGATGCCCCATTTCGCTTCCAGCGCCAGCAGCAGCCCCTCGCGATGCCATTCCGCCACCGCATCGGACAGCAGCCGGTCCAGATCGCCGCCCAGCGCCTGCTGGCGGATGCCGATGGCCCAGCCGATCTCGTCCAGCGTCGGCAACGGCATGGTATAGCCCTGCCATTCCGGCTGCAGCAGGTCGGCGGCAATGGCCGAATCGTCGAACAGGAAGCCGACGCAGCGATGGTCGCGCAGCGCCAGCTTGGCATTGCGCGTCTCCTTGAAGATGCGCAGGTCGAGATCGTAGCGGCGCGCCACCGACTTGTTGAAATAGGCCCCCTGCTTGGCGCAGACCGGCATGCCGCGCAGATCCTCCCAGCGCGCGATCCGCAATTCCTCGCGGGCCAGCAGATTGATGCCGGAGGCATAATAATGCGGCTCGACCATGCCGATGATGCGCCGCCGGCTGGCATTATCGCCCATGGTGGCGATCACGATGTCCGCCTGGTTCTGGCGCAGCACCTCCAGCCGGTTGGCGGACTGCACGGCGACGATCTGGGCCGGCACGCCGATCCGCCGGGCGATATCCTGCGCTAGGTCGATCTCCATACCGATCAGCCGCCCCTGAGGATCGCGGAAGCCCCAGGGCGGATAATCCGCCTTCACGGCAATGGTCACCTGCCCCTTGGCGCGCAGGGCAGCCAGATCGTCTGCCGCCATGACCGGCCCGCCGATGGTCAGCAGAAGCAGCAGGGACAGGACCAGCGTGCGCAGCAAGTCCCTGACCGCATCACTCATCAATCCAGCCCCGGATCTGGTTGAAATGATTGATCGCGTCGCGGTTCAGCGGGTAGTGCAGGTCGCCGTTCGGGCCGAACCATTTCTGATAGGTCTCGAAATAGGGCCCGCGATACTCCTCGATCCCCTTCAGCAGTCGTACCAGCGTGCGGTCCACGAAATCGCGCCAGCGCGAATCGTCCTGCGGCAGGATGCAGGCCATCGGCTCGCCATTCAGATAACCGGCGCGCGGCAGGATGATGTAGCGGCCGGGCTGTGCCGCCTGGCGCTGCAAATCGCGGAGCACGATGGAAATATTGGAGATGCCGGACACCTCGCCCGCTTCCAGCGCCGCCATCGCGGTATTCATGGACGGGAACTGCACAAGCTCTACCGACGGCAGGGACCGGCGCAGCACATCGATGGTGGCACTGTTGGCGATGACGCCAACCTGCCGGCCTTCCAGCCCACCAAGCCCGGCCAGCCCGATCTGCCGTTCGGTGAGGATGCGCGTGCCATTGTAGAAGATGGTCAGGCTGTAATCGATGCGCTGCTCGCGCACCCAGGTCTTGCTGGCAATGTCGCAGGTGATGTCGAGCGTGCCGTCGGCGACGCGGTCGATTCGGCTCTGCGCGTCAACCTGGCCGATCTCCAGCGCAATATCGCGGCCAAGCTCCGCCTCCAGCGCGGCATGGATATGGTGGATGATATCGACGGAAAAGCCGACAAACCGCCCATCCTCGCCCCGGAAGGCGAAGGGGCGGATCTGGTCGCGCGTGCCGGCATTCAGCACGCCGGTGCGCTCCACCCTGTCCAGGACGGATTCCGCCGCCGCCTGCGGGGCAAATGCCAAGCCGGCAAGCAGGGCGAACCCTGTCGCAAGGTACAGAAAGCGGGAGAAAGCGGGCATCGAGACGTCCGTCCGCGGGGAAGGCAAAACCGGTGCCCCCAAAACAAGCATGAGGGCGCCTGCTCCGCAACCCCCTGCCCCGGCCATCGTCCCGCAAGCCACGGGCGAAAAACCGCCCGGACAGAAAACGGCACGCGCCGACCCGAAGGCGCAGCGCGTGCCGGTTCCGTGTCAGTTGGCGTCAGAAATCGACGGCCACCGAGAATTTCGCCGTCAGCGGCCGGCCCTGCACCAGATAGCCGCCCTGCGCGGACGACCAGTAGGCCTCGTCCGTCACATTCTCGATATTGGCGCGGAATACCACCGGCTGTTCGCGGATCATGGTGGCGTAGCGCGCACCGATGTCGAGGCGCGTCCAGTCCGGAATTTCCAGCGTGTTGGCGTCGTTTACATATTGCGAGCCGGTATGGATCACCCGGCCGGACAGGGTAAGGCCGCGCAGGAAGGGCGTATCCCACTCGACGCCGGCATTGGCCAGGAACTCCGGCACGCCGACGGCGGTGTTGCCGTCATTGGCGCCGCCGGCCGTACCGTTCAGCTCCGCCTCGATGAAGGTGAGGCCGCCCAGCAGGCGCAGCCCCTTCATCGGCTCGCCGAACAGCATCAGCTCGATGCCGCGATTTTCCTGCTCGCCGGAAACGCCATAATACTGCGTGGCCGGATCGAGCACCGCGTTCGGCTTCTCGATCTGGAACACCGCCACCGACGCGCCGACCCGCCCGAAGTCGAGCTTCGCGCCAACCTCATACTGGGTCGAGACATAGGGCGGCAGTACCTCGCCGACATTGACCGCCGTGGAGGGCGCGCTGTCGCCCTGCGACAGGCCTTCGATGCGGTTGGCGTAGAGCGACAGGTAATCCAGCGGCTTCACCACGATGCCGACCACCGGGCTGGTCTCGGACTCGTCGTAATTGCTGGTGCGCGCGCCGCTGCTGCGGTCAAAATTCTCGACCTGCAGCCACTGGTGCCGGGCACCCAGCGTCAGCTGCACGCGGTCGTCATACACTGACAGCGTGTCCGAGAAGAAGACGCTGCGCAGCTCGGTCTCGCTGACCTTCGGCAGGTCGGTCTGCGACCCGCTGAACAGATAGGCATCGGGCCGGGAATAATCGACCGGGTTATAGATGCTGGTCGGGTTGCTGGCCGCGAAATCGAAGGAATTGCGGTTCTCCGTATGCGCGCCGGAGACACCGCCATCCAGGCGATGCGCAACCATGCCGGTCACCGCCTCGCCGCGCAGGCCAGCGATGCCGCTGGTGGTGAAATCCTCGCGCGGGACATACATGCGGCCGACCGTGCCGTCACCATTGCCATTCACCGTCAGCGAGGCAAACTCGCCATCCTCGCGGGTGTCGCGCACGCCGACGGCGGCATAGCCCATGAGGTTGTCGGTGAAATCATACTCGACACGGGTCTGCGCCGTGGTTTCTCGCATCTCCGAATAGGCGTAGGGCTGGCCGTAATTGATGTCGGAATCCGGCGCGCCGGGCACCGACGTGCCGTTCAGCCGAACCGTGGGACGGCCCTGATCGACCCGCAGGCGCTGGTTGGACAGGTCTAGCGTGGCGCGCAGGCGCTCGCCGCGATAATCCAGCGCCAGCGCGCCCAGCATCGCATCCCGCTGCTCATTCTCGATGGCGGTCTCGCCATCGCGCAGCGCCACATTGGCGCGCACGCCGAATTCCTTGTTGTCGCCATAGCGGCGGCCGATATCGAGATGGGCGCCGATGCGGCTTTCCTGCTCCCAGCCAAAGGTCAGGCGGGTCAGCGGCTCGTCCCCGGCGCGCTTCGGCACCAAGTTGATGCCGCCGCCAATGCCGGAGCTGCTGAGGCCGATACCGTTCAGGAAGGCGTTGGAACCGCGCAGCACCTCAACCTGGCCCAGCGATTCGACGGCGCTGACCTGACGTGGCGCCATGCCGGCCAGACCGTCCACGGTAATGTCCTCGCCATTCACCGGAAAACCGCGGATCACGAACAGCTCCGCGAAATTGCCGAAGCCATAGGTGCTGCGCACGCCGGGATCGTTCTCCAGCACGTCGGCCAGCGTCTCGGCCTGCTGGTTCTGGATCAGCTCCTCGGTGTAGGAGGTCACGCTGAACGGCACGTCCATGATGTCGCGGTTGCCCAGCGCACCGACCCGCGCGCCGCGCGACACCTGGCCGCCGGCATAGGCCGGCGGCGGCGTACCGATATCCGACTTGGCATTGCCGCCCTCGCCTTCGACCACAACCGGCGACAGCTGCACCGCACCGCCCGAACCGGCCTGCTGCGCCTTCACCGGCACAGCACCCGCCACAAGGGCGGTCGTCGCCAGCAGCATCCCCAGCATCGCCGCGCGGCCGCAGCCCCGGCCAGCGGTCTCCGTGACCCCGATCATTGCTTACACTCCATGGAGGTTTGGAAAAACATGACCCTAAGCAGGCCGCAAATATACGGCCCATCTAATAATGCGACTAATTATCATTAGACTATTAAAGCCCGCTGAAGCAGAGCGCAAGCCTTCAATGCGGTTATGTGAAGCGGGTCAGCCGCTTCCCGGCATGACGCGGCGATATGGGCCCGCCTCAGAACACCGCGTGATCGCCCCTGTCGTCCCTGGCCTCGCCGCGGATCAGGCGGGCATAGTGCCCGGCCAGCGTCTCGGTTCCGGTGGAGGGGGTGGCGTCCGCGTCATACATTCCGGTCTCAGGGTTCAGGACCAGCATCGATTCGCGGGCATAGTAGAGACCGATGCTGGCGAGTTCCGCCTTGTCCGCCATTTTCGGACTGACGCGGCCCAGTGCGGCCAGAATCCAGCGGATGCCCCAGAGCAGCGCCAGCGGCACCTGCCGGAATCGGGGTTCGCGGCCCAGCTGGGCGAACAGCATCTCGCCCTGCTGGCGGGGCGTAATCGCATCCCCTGGCCCGCCAATCGGCAGGATGCGGTTCCAGCGCTCTTCATCGTCCAGGCAGCCAGCTAGATAACGCCCAAGATCGCCATCGCTGATCGGCTTGCAGGCGGTAAGAGTGCCATCGCCGAAGATGAGGAAAGGCTTGCCGCGCTTGACGCGCCCGACCTGCCCGGACAGCGACTTGAAGAAGGCGGTGGGCCGCACGATGGAATAGGTCAGGCCGGAGTGGATCAGTTCGTGCTCGAAAGCAAGCTTGGCGTGCTGAAAGGCCAGAAGCGGTTTCTGCACGCAGATCGCCGACAGCAGCACCATATGCGCAACACCCGCCTGTTTCGCGGCTGCCAGGGCATCGGCATGGGCCTGATGATCGATCTTCCAGGCGTCGCGGGCCCTGCCGGTGCGCGAGGCAAGACAGGAGACCAGCGCATCGAACGCCTCGCCGCGGAAGCCGTCGCGCGCAATCGAACTGGCATCCGTTACATCGCCATAGCGCAGGCTGGCGCCCGGCAGAATCCCCGCGATTTCGTCAGCGCCCGGCACGCCTCCCGACCCAGCACGGGGGCGGATGAAACAGACCACCTCATGCCCCCGGTCAACGAGCGCGCGTACCGTCGCCCGGCCGATGGTTCCGGTTGCGCCCAGCACCAGCACGCGGCGCGGACGCGGAGATCGCGTTTGCGCGGAAGGATCAGTCGGCGATGCTGGGACCATGGGCAACCGGCACGTTGATTTGGACGCCTCTATCGCAGAGAGTAACCGTAACGGGTGTCGATATCGACCCGCCGCAGGGCGCCCCTTCCCCGCTGTTCAGCGCCGGCTAGGCGACCTGCCGCCTGGACAGCCGGTACAGCAGCCCGACGCAGATCAGCATCGCGGCGGAAAGGCCCGCCAGCAGGGTAAGGCCGGCCTGAAAGCCGCCGGTCATGTCGTACAGCATGCCCAAAGCGAAGGGACCACCTGCCCCGCCCACCTCGGCGGCGGCGAAGAACAGGCCGCTGGCCGCCCCGGCCCGCCTGGTGCCGATGCCCGGCGTCTCCACCAGGATCAGGATGGCGATGGTCATGAGGGAGGAGCGCGCAATGCCCTGCAGCACCAGGCCGGCCATCAGGCTGGGCTGCCACACCGTACCGATCAGCAGGCAGGACAGGAAGGCGGCGACGAACAGGCCGGCCAGGATCGGCAGCCGTCGCGCCGGGGTAGCGAGGCGCGGGATGACCAGCGATCCCAGGATACCGATCAGCGTCGGCACCGCTGCCCAGTAGCCGGCCTCGGCCGGTGTCATGCCCGACACGCGCAGCAGCTCCGGCAGCCAGTTATTGAGGCCGTGATTGTAGGTGAAGATGCCCACGCTCATGACCAGGATGATAGGTACCGCCGGGATGCGTAGCAGTTCGGCCACGCCGCCGCCCTGCCCGTCCTTGCGCGCCGCAGCCTCCTCCGCATCGTCGCGGGCGCGGATCGTCGGCAGGCTGGCGATCATCAGCCACAGTAGCCCGCCCGCCACCGAGATCGTCGCCCACAGCCACAGCACGGCGCGCCAGTCGTCGCCGAAGGCCGGCATCAGCACGGAATTGGTCAGCGAAAAGGCGATGATGCCGCCAATATTCGGCCCGGTGATGTAGATGCCCATCGCAAATCCGCGCTCCGAGCCTGCGAACCAGCGCGCGATCACCTTCGGCGCGCCGGCGGAGACGATGGGCCCGCCGATGCCGAACAGCGCTACCGCCAGATAAAGCAGCGTCGCACCTTCCGCCATGCCGCGCAGATAGCCCGAGGCCGCGATGATCATCGCCCCCAGCAGCAGCGCCCAGCGCGCGCCCATGCGATCTAGTAACGCGCCGCAGGGAATCGCGGCACCGATATAGACCAGCTGCCAGATGCCCAGCACGCCGCCCATCGCCGTGTTGCTGATGCCAAGATCGCGGGTGATCGGCCCGATCAGCGGCGCGAGGCCGGCGATGGTGAGGCCGAAACAGCAATAGACGACCCACACGCCGAACAGCACAAGCCAGCGGAGCGGCGTCGGCAAGGCGGCATCGGTCGGTGGCGTCATGCAGGCTCATCGGGATAAACGGGCGGGTGCGGCACGATAGCATGGCGGGCCATCGGGGAAAGAGGGCTAGAGAGCTGCATTCCCCGCCCGAGAGACTGACGCTACGGCGGCAGCCACTGACATTGCCCGTCCCCCCCCGCACTTGTTGCGGGGGTCCAGGCCTCGGCTTGCTGGATGCCCGCCCGTGTAAGCTGAACCCTGGATTCCCGGCACCCATGGGGCTTGGGGCCGGGAATGACGACCTGAGAAAGCCATCTTTCACAATTCAAGCGTCAGAATTACAGACAAACACAAAAGAAAACGCCGGGCACGAGGCCCGGCGTCTTTGGTAGTTCCTTGCGGCCCAGATCAGGCTGCGCGGATATCGGCCAGGAAGGTTTCGATCTCGCGGCGCATCTGCTCCGACTTTTCCGAAAGCTCCTGCGCCGCGCTCAGCACCTCCGCACCGGCGGCACCGGTCTGCTCGGCGGCGCCGCTGACCTTCTCGATGCTGTCGGTCACGCCTTCGGTCGCCGAGGCGGCTTCCTGCACATTGCGTGCGATCTCCGCCGTGGTCGCGTTCTGCTCCTCGACCGCGGCCGAGATGGTGGCGGAAATCTCGTTCACCTGAGCGATGACCGCGGCGATGGACGCGATCGCCTCCACCGTCGAGCCGGTGGCCGACTGCATGGCGTTGATCTGCTCGACGATGTCCTCGGTCGCCTTGGCGGTCTGGCTGGCGAGGTTCTTCACCTCCGAGGCCACCACGGCGAAGCCCTTGCCGGCTTCACCAGCGCGGGCCGCCTCGATGGTGGCGTTCAGTGCCAGCAGATTGGTCTGCTCCGCGATGTCGTTAATCAGGCCGACAACCTCGCCGATGCGCTTCGCCGAATTGGCGAGATTCTCGACGATGCTGCTGGTCTGCTCCGCCTCATGCGAGGCCTGACGGGCAACCTTGGTGCTCTGCTCGACCTGACGGGCAATCTCGGCGGTCGAGCTAGACATCTCGTCGGTCGCCGCCGCCACGGTCTGCACATTGGCCGAGGTCTGCTGCGCCGCCGTCGAGGTGGCCTGCGCCTGGTCGCTGGCGACCTGGGCGACATCGGTCATGCTGGTGGCGGTGCGCTCCAGCTCCGTGGCCGCGGCGGCGACACCGCCCAGCACACCGGAGATGCTGCTGTCGAACTTCATCAGCATCGCCTCGATGGCGCGCTGGCGCTCCTCGCGCTTGCGCTGCTCCTCGGCGGTGGCGGCTTCCATGCGCCGCTTGGCCTCCGCATTGTCGCGGAACACGACCAGCGTACCGGCCAGATCGCCGATCTCGTCCTTGCGGTCCTTGTAGGGAATCTCACCATCGAGATCGCCCTCGGAGACACGCAGCATGGCGGCCGTGATGCCAGCCATGGGCCGGGTGACACGGCCCCGCACGATCATCAGGCCGGCGACACCGATGGCCAGCGCCAGCAGCAGCAGGCCGGTGTTCAGCGTCAACATCATCTGGGCATTCGCGTTGCGGTTCGCCGCATAGTCCGACAAGGCGGAAAGCGCGGTGGTGGCAACGCCGACCATGTCGTCCAGCGCCGCAATGCTGATCTTGCCCCATTCCGCCTTGGACACCGGCGAAGCGGTACCGGCGGCAAGCGCCGCGTCGATCTTGTCGCGCGCCGGGATCAGCGTATCGATGTAGATGGTCTTTGCCTTGGCGAAGGCAGCCGCGACCCTGGGGTCAACGCCATCGCGCGACACCAGCATCTCCAGCTGGCTCCAGCCCGCCTGGGCCTGGCCACGCCAGACCAGCATCCGGGCCTGCTGGGCAGGCTTCACACTGCCGGCATCGATGGCGTCGCCGACCACGACGCGCTCCAGCCCAACCGCATCGCGGGTCAGGTAGGCGGCGTCCTTGATGGCGATCAGCTCGGCGCTGATCGGGCCAGCCAGGCGCATTTCGGTGCCAAGATGATTCGAGATGGATTCCAGAAGGTTCACCATGACCGTGGCGTTCTTCTGCCATTCATCGGCAAGGCCGGCACGGCGATTGGACAGCGGACCACGCAGGCCGGGATCGACCTCGGTACGCAGTGCCTTCAGCTTGTCGAGGGCCGCCGTCAGCTTCTGCACCGAGGCATCGGGACCGCAATCGATCTCGCCGCAGGCCTTGATAACGGCCTCGGTCGCCGGGCCGGAGATGCCGCGCACCTTGGTGATCGTCTCCAGCAGACCGTTGGAGGCCACAGCATCAGCCTTCAGCGCGCTGGTCACGGGACCGCGCTCCAGCCGGGTATTCTGCAGCGCGTCGAACACGTCACCGGCCGCATTGGCCTGGATCAGGACCTGACCGGCCTGACGCTGCTGAGAGACGGCCGAGACCATCTCGCGGATACAGAAGGTGAGAAGGAAGACCAGCAGAACGGCGAACAGGCCGGTCAGCAGGTTGGCAATACGAATGCCCTTGGCGAACATGGCGATATCCTTGTGGATTATGATTACCGCCTCTTCTTATTCCCAAGTAATTAACAAAAGGTTATAGGGTTAATTGCATAAAATGCCGTACAAATTCCTTGCGTTACTTGATCGCCAGCCGGAGGTGGCTCAGGTGACAAGATACGTGAAGGGATGGTGCATAAAGGCTTTCCATGCCAATATTATTAGAAAATATGCATGGAGAAGTATGATCGCACTGTTAGCCACCATCACAGGCCTGACACCGTCCCTTGCCGCCGGCATGGGACTGTTGACGCTGGTGCATGGCGATGCCTACTGGATACAGAGCGACCCGCGCTACATGGGCACGGACGGCCTGCATTGCTGCGGCGTGGAGGATTGCCGGCCGGCACACAAGGGCGAGGTTGTCGCCTTCGAAAGCGGCTATGTCATCACCTCGACCGGGCAGGTGGTGCGGCCTGACCGCAACCGCGCAATCTATACCTCGATCGACGACCGCTTCTGGCTGTGCTTCTGGAAGGGGCATGTGCGCTGCATGTTCATCCCGAACCTGACGCAGTAGCCCAACCCGCTCGCCAGCCGCCTACCACATGCTCTTGCGGGCGCGCTCCGGCCATTCCCGGTCATAGGCATCGCCGCCGACCGTCTCGTCAGACAGATTGGCGAGGATACGCCCCGGTGTCGGCAGGCTCTTCGGATCGACATGGCGCTCCGGGTTCCACAGCTCGGACCGCACAATGGCGCGGGCGCACTGGAAATAGACGCGCTCCACCTTCATGACGATGACGCTGCGCGGCGCCTTCTCCTCCACCGCGAAGCTTTCCAGCAAGTCCGGATCGGTTGAGAGCTGCGCAGTTCCGTTCACCCGCAGCGTGGTGCCGGAACCGGGGATCAGGAACAGCAGCGCCACACGCGGGTCGCGCACGATATTGGCCAGCGAATCGACGCGGTTGTTGCCGCGCCGGTCCGGCATCAGCAGGGTTTTCTCATCGGCTATCCTGACGAAACCTGCCTTGTCGCCGCGCGGGGAGCAGTCCAGCCCCTCCGGCCCTGATGTCGCCAGCGCCACGAAGGGCGAGGCCTCGATGAAGCGGCGGTAATCCGGCGTGATCCGGTCCACCTCCTTCACCAGCGATGCCTCGGATGCCTCGCCATACAGCGCGTTCAATTCCTCGACAGTGGCGATGATCGGCATGGCATTTTCCCTTTTCCGCGAAACCGGCGGGAGCATAGTCGAAGCCGCACCACCCGCCTATCCGGACGATGCCGCTGATTGGTCGGGGGGCAGCCTATTGGTCGGGATCAGCTGAAGAAATCCAGCAGCGCGGATGCTGCCTGCTCCGGCTCCTCCTCGACAACGAAATGCCCGCAATCCAGCGCCACCTCGGACACTTCATTGGCCCAGCCGCGCCAGATATCCGCCGGGGAGGACGCCTTCGGCCCCAGATAGCCACGCGCCCACAGCACCAGCACCGGGCAGGCGATCTTCCGCCCGGCGGCGCGGTCCTCCGCATCCTGGCGACGGTCGATGCCGGCCCCGGCACGGTAATCCTCGCAGGTGGCGGCAATGACGTAGGGATCGTGGAACTGCCGCAGATATTCCCGCACCGCCGCCGGGTCCAGCCGGTCGCGATAGACCGCCCAGCGTTCCAGCAGATGGCTGAAATAGAAATCGGGATCGCTGCCAATCAGCCTTTCCGGCACCGGCGCCGGGACGGCCAGGAACGGCCAGTGATAGGTGGCAATGGCATTGTCGGCATTCATCCGCTCCCAGTTCTCTAGGGTCGGGATGATGTCGAGCGCGGCGAACTTGGTCACCCGCTCCGGATGGTCGAGGCACAGCCGGTAGCCGACGCGCCCGCCCCGGTCATGGCCCGCCAGCGCGAAACGCTTATGGCCAAGGCCCTCCATCAGCACCACCATGTCGGCGGCCATGACGCGCTTGGAATAGGCCAGGTGATCGGGATCGCGCGCCTCATCCGGCGCCGGTCCCCGGCTGCGGCCATAGCCGCGCAGATCCGGCAGCACCAGCGTGAAGCGCTTGGCCAGCGCCGGGGCCACCTTGTGCCAGGCGTGATGGGTCTGCGGATAGCCGTGCAGCAACAGCAAGGGCGGTCCGCTGCCGCCGGTGCGGTAATAGACCTCCGCCTCGCCGAGACGGGCCGTGCCTTCCCTGAAGCCGTCGAACATGATCCGCCTCCCTACAGGCGAACAGAATGGCGGAAACGATCATGGCCCACAATCCGCTGGACAGGCGCATCCTCCGACCGGCACCCTGCCGACACCCCTGAAACGGGCAAAGAAAAAAGCGGAGGAACATGATGCAGCACGATGTTCGCGGCCTGGCCCTGTCCACCGACAGCGCGGAGGCAGCCACCGCCTTCAACGCCGCCATCGCCGACTATCTGGAATACCGCCTGTCGGCCGGCGAGAAGGTGAAGCAGGTGCTGGCCGCCGATCCGGATTTCGCGATGGGGCATATCCTGCGCGGCTATTTCATGCTGCTGATCGGCTCCAATGCCACCCTGCCGGCGGCCCAGAAGGCGCTGGCGCAGGCCAAGACCCTGGCCGCAGGAATCACGCCACGCGAGACGCTGCATCTGGCCGCCCTGGAAGCCTGGGCCGCGGGCGACACGATCAAGGCCTGCGCCGTGTGGGAAGAGCTGCTGGCCGCCCACCCGACCGATCTGCTGGCGCTCAGGCTGCAGCATTTCGCCAGCTTCTGGCTCGGCCGTTCGGCGGCGCTGCGCGACCTGCCGGCCGGCGTTCTGCCGGCCTGGAGTGCCGACATGCCGGGCTATGGCAATGTGCTGGGCATGCTGGCCTTCGGGCTGGAGGAATGCGGCGCCTATGCCGAGGCGGAGAAGGCTGGCCGTGAAGCGGTCGGTCACAATGGCGAGGATCTGTGGGCGATCCACGCCGTCGCCCATGTGCTGGAGATGCAGGGACGGCTGAAGGACGGCATCGCCTGGCTGAACCAGCCCGCCGGCACCTGGTCCGACCGTAACCCGTTCAAGGACCATGTGTGGTGGCACCGCGCGCTCTATTCGCTGGAGGGCGGCGATTTCGACCGGGTGCTGGAACTGTACGATTCCGAGATCGAGGTGGATGAGAACGGCTTCTATCTCGATGTACAGAACGCCGCCTCCCTGCTGCTGCGGCTGGAATTCTGCGGCGTCGATGTCGGCACGCGCTGGGATCTTCTGGCCAGTGTCGCCGGCAAGCGGCTGCAGGACCATGTGCTGGCCTTCACCGACACGCATTTTGCCCTGGCGCTGGCCAGGGGCGGACGCACGGATGAGGCAAACACGCTGATCGGCTCGCTGCGGTCCTTCGGCGCCAGCCCCGGCGACAACAGCGCGGCAAAGGTGGCCCTGCCACTGACCGCGCCGATTTCCGAGGCGATGCTGGCCTTTGCCGAGAAGCGCCACGACCGCGCGCTGGAGCTGCTGCTACCGCTGCGCTACGAATGGCAGGGTGTCGGCGCCAGCCATGCCCAGCGCGACCTGTTCCAGCAGGTCGTCATCGAGGCCGCCATCGGCGCCGGCCGCACCGATCTGGCCCGGCTGCTGCTGGCCGAGCGCAGCCAGCTGAAGCCGAACAGCCTGTATAGCTGGCAGCGCTATGCCGATGTGCTGGAGGCATCGGGCGAGGCGGCACAGGCGGCGGAAGCGCGGCAGCGCGCCGCGTTGGTGCGGCTGCATTGACCCTTCAGGCAGAACAGGAAGGCGGATGATCACCAAGCTGAACAACGCCGTCATCCGCCTGCGCTCCGCCCTGTGGTTCCGGCCCACCGTGGCGTCGCTCGGTGCTGCCGCGCTGGCGCTGTTGCTGGCCGGCACCGACCGGCTGCTGCCGGAATTCATCGCCATACCGGAGGTCGATGGCGGCAGCGTTAAGGAGCTGCTGACGCTGCTTGCCAGCGCCATGCTGACCGTGACAACGGTGACGCTGTCGGCGCTGCTGGTCGTGCTGAACATGGCGGTCAGCCAGGCCTCGCCACGCGCCCTGCCCGGCCTGATGGCGGACGAGGTGACGCAGAACGCGCTCAGCACCTTCATCGCCACCTTCGTCTTCGCGCTGTTTGGCATGCTGGGGCTGGCCATCGAGGCTTATGACAAGAGCGGCCTCAGCCTGCTGTTCGGCTGCGGCCTTGTACTGACGATCATGGCGCTGCGCTATCTGGTGCAGTGGATCCACCACATCGCCAGCACGCTGCGGCTGGGCAATATCGCCGCCCGCGTGCATGCCGATACGCAGGCCAGCATCGACCGCTTCCTGTCCGACCCGCTCATGGGGGCGCATCCGGTGGAGGGAAAGCGCGAGGTCGAGGACGGCACGGCGACGCTCGCCACGACACGCAGCGCCTATCTGTGCGGCATCGACATGGAGGAGATGCAGGAGATCGCCGCGCGCAACGGCCTGACCATCGAGCTGCTGTGCCGCCCCGGCGACTTCCTGCACCGCGACCGCCCGGCGATCGCTATCCATATTGGCGAGGAACGGCTGGACGATGCGCTGCGCGGGAAGCTGCTGGATTGCTTCCTGCTGGGGGAGGAGCGCTCCTACCACCAGGACCCGCTGCTCGGCCTGCAGATATTGGGGGAAATGGCCAGCCGCGCTTTGTCGCCCGGAATCAATGACCCGAAGACCGCGATCATCTGCCTGGACCGTCTTGAGGCGCTGCTGTCGCAAGCGGCGCGACCACCTGAACAGGAAGAGGTGCCGCGCCATGAGCGGCTGTCGCTGCCGGCGCTGACCTTCGACACCATGCTGGACCGGGCGATGCATTCCATCGCCCGCGATGCCGCGCCGAATGTCGAGGTCGTGCTGCGGCAGATCGCGGCGCTGGAGCGCATCGGCATGGCGGCCGGGTCGGAAAGGATACAGCCTGCCCTTATGAACATGCTGGGGCTGACCGCCGACTATGCCCGCAACGCCATCGCCGTGGCGCAGGACCGCGAGGCGGTGGAGCAGGCGGCGATGCGGGCGCGCCGCCGCCTGTCCGGAAGCCTCACGCCAGCCGGCTAGATCAGCGAGCCGCCGCTCGCCTCGATATACTGGCCGGTAACCCAGCGGCTGTCCGGCCCGGCGAGGAAGACAGCCGCATCGCCGATATCCTCCGCCTTGCCGATGCGCTTCAGCGCCTGCATCGACGTGATCATCGCCTCCGACTCGGCGTTGCCGCGCAGCCAGCCGGCATTCATGTCGGTGTCGATGGCGCCGGGTGCCAGCGAGTTCACGGTGATGCCGCGCCCGCCATAGGCCACCGCCCATTGCCGGGTCAGCACATCCACCGCCCCCTTGGTCGCAGAATAGGCCGGAATGTTCATGCCGCCGACGGCCCGGGAGAGGCCCGACGAGATGTTGATGATCCGCCCGCCATCGCGCAGCCGGCCAATGGCCTGCTTGGTGACGAAGAACAGCCCCTTCACATTCACGTCGAACAGCCGGTCGAAGGTTTCCTCGTCCGTCTCCTCCATCGGCAGGTTCGGCGCGATGCCGGCATTGTTCACCAGAATGTCGAAGCGCGCGGCGCCGGTGCGGGCCGTCAGCTCCTTGTCCAGCGTGGCGAACATCTCCCCGATGCTCTTTACCGAGCCGATCTCCGCCTGCACGGCAAAGGCGTCGCCACCCGCCGCCTTGATAGTCCCGACGACTTCATCCGCCGCCTCGCGGTTCTTGCCGTAATGCACGGCGACCGTGGCCCCCTCGCGGCCCAGCCGCTCGGCAATGGCGCGGCCCAGCCCGCGGCTGGCGCCGGTGACGAGGGCGACCTTGCCCTCAAGTGACTTGCTGCTCATCTGTTCCTCCAGAGCAAAGTGTTTCGATGCCGGAGAGATGGCCTGTAAAGTTCCATAGTTCAAGAATATTGAACAATTGAATTAAGACGGCTAGGATGTCATATGGGTCGGCATGCGTCCCTTGTTCCACCCCGACACAGAGGCGATCACGCTGCAGGGCGTGCTGCACGCGCTGAGCGATCCGGCGCGGCTGGCGATCGTGCGCGCGCTCCGGGAATCGCCGGACCTCTCCTGCAGCAAGGCCGCCCCGGTGCCGGAGATGGCGAAATCCACCCTCTCCAACCATTTCCGCATCCTGCGCGAGGCCGGGCTGCTGTGCAGCCGGCGCGAGGGCACGCAATACGCCAACTGCCTGCGCCTGGACGATCTGGACGCCCGCTTCCCCGGCCTGCTCGATGCCATCCTGAATGCGGCCGAGCCGTCCGACAGTTAGGCCCTAAAGCAGAAGCCCCGCCAGCGATGGGCGGGGCTTCATTCGGCGCGGGAGTCTTCCCGGCACCCGGTGCTAAATCCGGGTATTTTCATATTCAGACTATCCAGTGATGTGGTTTTGCTAGTCAGGCGGATTCATGTCCAGTTCGACACCCTCCCTGCTGCGGTCACGGCCCTCTCTCGCAATATTCTTAACAGAATACCGCCAGAAACGGTAATTATCAGCATATTCTTATGATGCTTTTGTGTCAAGGGATCAAGTTCACCCACCCTACCCCAGCAACTCCGCATAGACGGCCAGCGTGCGGGCGCACATCAGGTCCTTGGTGTAGTTGGCGCGGACATGGGCGATGGCCCGGGCGGCCCATTGCTCGCGCTGGCCATTGTCGAGCGTCAGCGCCGCGCGTAAAGCGCCAGCCAGGGCCGCCGGGTCGCCCGCCGGCACCAGCCAGCCGGTCTCGCCGGGGCGCACCGTCTCCGCCACGCCGCCATGGTTGGAGCCGACCACCGGCTTGCCCATCGCCTGCGCCTCGACCGAGACACGGCCGAACCCTTCCGGCTCGATACTGGCGGAGACCACCACATCGGCCAGCATGTAGCCCGCCGCCATGTCGCGGCATTCCCCGGCGAAGCGCACCACGCTCTTCAGGTTCAGCTTCTCGGTCAGCGCCTCCAGCTCCTCGCGGTAGCGCACGCGCCCCTGGTCGGAGCCGACCAGCACGCACAGCACCGGGATGTCGCGCAGATGTGCCATCGCCTCGATCAGCACCCCCTGCCCCTTCCAGCGCGTCAGCCGCCCCGGCAGCATGACCACCGGCACGCCATCCTCCAGCCTCCAGGCCTCGCTCAGCTGGATCATGCGCTCGGCACTCACCCGCTCGGGATCGAAGATGGCGGTGTCGGCGCCGCGCGGGATCACGCGCAGCTTTTCCGGCTCGATGGGGTAATTGTCGAGGATGTGGCGGCTGATGAATTCCGAGATGGCGATGACGCGGTCGCCCTTGGTCATCACCGAATTGTACCAGCGCTTCACCGGGCCGGTGATACTGTAGGGCGCGTGGAAGGAGGTGACGAAGGGCGTGCCGGTGCGCCGCGTCGCCGACCAGGCGCTCCAGGCTGGGGCGCGGCTGCGGGCATGCACGATGTCCACGCCCTCCTTCGCGATCAGCTCTTCCAGCGCTGTGGCGTTCTTGCGCAGGCGGATCGGGTTCTTGCTGGCCAGCGGCAAGGTGAAGTGCTCGCCGCCCACCCGCTCCAGCTCGCGCACCATCGGCCCGCCGCTGGAGGCGACCAGCGCCCGCCAGCCGGCGCGCACCAGCGCATCGGCCATATCGACGGTGCCGCGCTCTACGCCGCCGGTCACCAGCCCGGGCAGCACCTGCAGCACGGTCGGCCGGCGGGGTTCCTGCGCAGTGTCCGCCGGGGCGTCCGCCGGGGTGTCCGCGAGGGCGGTATCAATGTTAAGGTCGCTGTCCGTCATTCTCTCCCGTGCCGGCCTTCTGCCGCCCTTCCGCAACGATGGTCCGTCTCATGTCCGAAACACCTTTCGATACCCTAGTCCGTCCCGGTGGGGAATGCCTCGCTTATCGACGCACAGCAGGCAAGACTCCGGGCATCGTGTTTCTGGGCGGCTTCAAGTCGGACATGACCGGCTCCAAGGCGGTGGCGCTGGAGGCCTTCGCGAAGGCGCGCGGCCAGGCTTTCCTGCGCTTCGACTATGCCGGCCATGGTGCGTCGGGCGGCACCTTCACCGACGGCTGCATCGGCGACTGGGCGAAGGACGCCATCGCCCTGCTGGACGCGCAGACCGAAGGGCCGCAGATCCTCGTCGGCTCCTCCATGGGCGGCTGGCTGATGCTGCTGACCGCCCTCGCCCGGCCGGATCGCGTCGCCGGCCTGGTCGGCATCGCGGCGGCACCCGACTTCACGGAAGATCTGATGTGGGAGACATTCTCGCATGAGGTCCGCGAGACGATCCTGCGCGACGGGTCCTATGCCGAACCGTCGGCCTATAGCGACGATCCCTACATCATCACCCGCAAGCTGATCGAGGATGGTCGCGAGCATCTGCTTCTGCGCGATCCGATTCAGCTTCACTGTCCGGTGCGGCTGCTGCACGGCATGCGCGACCCGGACGTGCCCTGGCAGGTCTCCGTCCGGCTGGCCGAAGCGCTGGAGACGGAGGATGTCCGCCTGTCGCTGGTGAAGGATGGCGACCACCGCCTGTCGCGCGAGCAGGACCTCGCCCTGCTGCGCGCCACGGTGGGTGAATTGCTGGACGGCTAGGCCGCCTCAGCACATGTGCCCTAGTACATGTGTTGGCCGCCATTGATGGACAGCGTCGAGCCGGTGATGAAACCGCCCTCATCATCCACCAGGAAGACCACGCCGCGCGCGATCTCCGACGCCTTGCCAAGCCGCCCGACCGGCACGCGGGCGACGATCTTCTCCAGCACGTTGGCCGGCACGGCGGCCACCATGTCGGTGTCGATATAGCCGGGGGCGATGGCGTTCACGGTGATGCCCTTGCCCGCCCCTTCCTGCGCCAGCGCCTTGGTGAAGCCATGGATGCCCGACTTGGCGGCGGCATAGTTCACCTGACCATACTGGCCGGCCTGGCCGTTGATGGAGCCGATATTCACGATGCGGCCGAAATTGCGCTCGCGCATGCTGTCGATGACGGAACGGCACATGTTGAAGCAGGAGCCGAGATTGGTGTCGATCACCTCCTGCCACATGTCATGGGACATCTTGTGCATGGTGCCGTCACGGGTGATGCCGGCATTGTTCACCAGGATATCGACCGGCCCCAGATCGGCCGTGACCTTCGCCACGCCCTCCTGACAGGCCTTGAAGTCCGAGACGTCCCATTTGTAGGCGGCGATGCCGGTCTCGTCGGTGAACTGCTTCGCCCGCTCGTCATTGCCGCCGTAATTGGCCGCAACCTTGTAGCCCTTGTCCTTGAGCGCCAGGCAGATCGCCTTGCCGATGCCCCGCGTTCCGCCCGTCACGATTGCCACACGCGCCATGCCATCCTCCCTGTTCTGTCCGCCAGTTGGTTTCGTCCAAGGCGGTATTTACCCATTAATCATGACACGAGTTCGGCAGCTTTCAATTGACGGAGGTCAAATGGCACGAAAAAGCCGCCCCGGATGCCCAGGGCGGCTGTTCGGGTCGGCTGCGTAAAAGCTTACCGCTCCAGACACATGGCGATGCCCATGCCGCCGCCGATGCACAGGGTGGTCAGGCCCTTCTTCGCGTCGCGCTTCTGCATTTCGTGCAGCAGCGTGACCAGCACGCGGGCACCCGACGCACCAATTGGGTGACCCAGCGCAATGGCGCCGCCATTGACATTCACCTTGGCCGTATCCCAGCCCATATCCTTGTTCACCGCGCAGGCCTGCGCGGCGAAGGCCTCATTGGCCTCGACCAGATCCAGATCGGCGGCCTTCCAGCCGGCCTTCTCCAGCGCCGCCCGGCTGGCCGGGATCGGCCCGGTGCCCATGACCGCCGGATCGACACCCCGCGTCGCCCAGGAAGCAATGCGCGCCAGCGGCGTCAGCCCGCGCTTCGCCGCCTCATCGGCGCTCATCAGCACCAGCGCCGCCGCCCCGTCATTGATGCCGGATGCATTACCGGCGGTCACACTGCCTTCCTTCTCAAAGGCCGGCTTCAGCTTGGCCAGCGTGTCCATCGTCGTGCCATGGCGCGGATATTCGTCGGCATCGACAACAATGTCGCCCTTGCGGCTGGGAACGGTGACCGGCACGATCTCATCCTTGAAGCGGCCGGATTTCTGCGCCGCCTCCGCCTTCTGCTGCGAGGAGGCGGCAAACTCATCCTGCTGCTCGCGGCTGATCTGCCACTGCTTGGCGACATTCTCCGCCGTGTTGCCCATGTGGTAGCCGTTGAAGGCGTCCCACAGCCCGTCCTTGATCATGGTATCGACCATCTTCAGGTCGCCCATCTTGGTGCCGTTGCGCAGATGCGCGCAGTGGGTGGACTGGCTCATGCTCTCCTGCCCGCCGGCCACCACGATGGAGGAATCGCCGGCAAGGATCGCCTGGTAGCCCAGCGCCACGGTACGCAGGCCGGACCCGCAGACCTGGTTCACGACATAGGCCGTCGCTTCCTTGGGGATGCCAGCGGCGATGGCGGCCTGGCGCGCCGGATTCTGGCCGGCGCCGGCAGTCAGAACCTGACCGAAGATCAGCTCCGACACCTCGGCCGCATCGACCTTCGCGCGGCCCAACGCCTCGCGGATGGCAACCTCGCCCAGCGTATGCGCGGGCAGCGAGCCCAGCGCACCGTTGAAGGCGCCGATTGCGGTGCGGGCGGCGCTGACGATCACAACATCGGTCATGGCTAACTCCTCCTGAGATAGGCGGCTGGTGGTCCGCCGTGCGGTTGCTTTTCGGCTACCATAGTTGCAGTGCAGCGAAGGCGCAAATGCCTCGCCTAAGGGCTTGTCAGCGGTGGTTTTTCAGCCAGTCGGCCAGCGGCGACCAGACCTTTTCGATAGCACTTCCGCCGGCCATCATCCCGATATGGCCGAGCGGCGGGCGCAGCACTGTGCATCCCGGCAGCGCTGTGGCCAGTGCCAGGGCGGAGGCCGGCGGCACGATCCGGTCATCCGCCGGGACCATGGCCAGCGACGGCAGGCGAATGGCTATGGGATCGACGGCTTCTCCCGCCACCCGCCAGTTGCCCCGGGCCGGGTCATTGTTGATGTACCAGCCTTCCAGGCACTCGCGGGCGACCGGGCCGGCCAGCGCCACGCCATCATTCAGCCAGTCCTCCAGCGCCACGAAGGCATGCGCTTTCGCGGAGTCCGGGTCCAGCCCGGCGAAGGCGCGGAACTTGCGGTAGCCCAGATGCGGGTCCAGCCCCAGGAACAGCGACTGGATGATATCGGTCGGCAATTCGCCCAACGCCGCGATCACTCCCATCAGGCCCGGCAGCATGCCGGGCAGCGCCGCGATCATCGGCGTCGGATCAGCCTGGAAATCCCAGGGTGCCGTCAGCAGAACCAAGCCGGAAAGATCGGCCTGCCGCCGCTGCGCCAGCGCCACCGACATGGTACCGCCCATGCAATAGCCGACCAGCGCCGGCCTCGTGCCGGTCTCGGTCAGGACAGCGTTCAGTGCCGCATCCAGCCGCCCGGTGATGTAGTCGCCCAGCGTGAAGCCGCGCTCGGCCCCGCTCGGTTGCCCCCAATCGACCAGATAGGGCCGGAAGCCGCGCGCCGCGAGGTCGCGCAGGAAGCTGCGCTCTTCCGTCAGGTCCAGAATATAGGCGCGGTTGATGAGCGAGGGGACGACCAGCACCGGCCGACCGGTCCGGCGGCCTTTCGGCGCGTAGGCCAGCAGCCTGGTAGCGCCTTCCTGCCAAACGGTGCAGGCGTCCGGCAGGGTGCGCCGGTAGCCATGCCGGCGATAGGCCAGCACGCCTTTCAGGAAGTCGGACCAGCGCCGCGCTGCCGCCGCGTCGAGCGCCTGCTCAACCTGCCTTTCGTCGAGGGCTTCGGCGCTTTGGCGCAGACTTGCCGCCTTCGCCGCCAGTTCCGGCCTCCAGTCGAGCGAGCCTTTCCTCAAGAGCGGCAAGGCGCCACGCGAGGTCAGTAGCGTCATCGCCGCCACCGTCAGGTGCAGCGGCAGCGGCCTTGGCCCCAGCCTTGTTTCCGCCAGTCTTGTTTCCGCCTGGGGCCGAGGTGGGGGCGGACTGTCCTGTTCGCGCGTCACTGCCGGGCCTCATCGCGTTGAAGAAAGCGTCGAACGGTGCCGGAAAGGCGCCGGGAGCCGCAGCCGTTCCCGAGGCCATATCGGCCAGCATGCGCGACCAGAGCTGCATCCCCTGCCCGGCCGCACGGGCGAATTCCGGATCACGGGACAGCGCGCCGAGCTGCTGCTGCCACAAATCCAGGAACTGCTCGGCCAGTTGCTTTGCGTCGATACCGTTTTCGTCTCTGTCGTCTGCCATGACCGCACTATAAGAGCCCCACCGCCGGATCGCCAGAATCCGCTTCCGGACGAGCGGCAGCCGACCCCGACGGCGACAATGCTGCGGATCATGCTGCGCAGCAAGATTTCTGTTGCAAAGCAAAAACAGAAGGCTGACCTTAAGGGCGATTTTGGGCGGAAAGGCACGCTCAACAGCGTGTTACGCGCCCAGGGAGGCAACCGGAAAGGTCCCTAATGGCCGACAAGAAGAAGCAAGGGGAAGGCGAGACCGTCACCATCAAGAAATATGCGAACCGACGGCTCTACAACACCGCGACCAGCAGCTACGTGACCCTCGACCATCTGTGCCAGATGGTGAAGGACGGGGTCGAATTTCACGTCTATGACGCCAAGACCGGCGACGACATCACCCATTCCGTGCTGACGCAGATCATCGTCGAGGAAGAGTCGAAAGGGCAGAATCTGCTGCCGATCAGCTTCCTCAGGATGCTCATCAGCTTCTATGGCGACAGCCTGCAATGGGTGCTGCCGAAATATCTCGAACACAGCATGTCCTCCTTCTCCCGGAATCAGGACAGCATGCGCTCCTACATGGACAAGACGTTCGGCGGCATCTTTCCCTTCGGCTCCAATCTGGAGGAGATGGGCAAACAGAACATGGCGATGCTGGACAGCGCGATGCGCATGTTCTCGCCCTTCGGTGCAGAGGGAATGGCCAACCGGGGCAGCGGGACTGCGCCAAATGCCGCGCCCGGTGCCGCGAAGCCGGAGTCGCCGGCCGCCAGCGACCCGGTGGTCAGCGCGATGAAGGAGCAGATCGACAATCTGCAGCATCAGATCGAGGCGATGGTCCGCCTGCAGACCGAGGCCATGAAGGCCGCCACAAAGCAGGACAAGGAATAGGGCTCAGACCCAGGCTGGGGGAGGCTACTCCTCCAGCCTGGTCGCCACTTCGCTTTCCTTCTGGTTTTGCAGCCATTCGACCAGCTTCTTCTCGGACGATTGCAGCTGCTCGATATGCACGGGCAGCATCTGCTTGCCGATGCGGACATGCTCGACCTGCAACTCCTTAAGGAAGATGCCGAGCGTCTTCTTGACCTCGGTCGTCTCATCCATCAGGCGGTTGGTCTCGTCCTGCTTTTGCTGCCAGTCGGTGGCAATGCTGTGCAGATAGGCGCGGTGGTCGCTGATCATGCCGTCGAGCGCCTTCAGGACATTCTTGTTGTAATTGTCCACCGCCTCCTTGCGCTCGCCACTCTTGATGAGGCCCAGGAAGCTGGCGCCCCGGACGATACCCAGCCGGTCCGGGTCCTTGAACATCACCTTCAGCTTGGAGGGTGGATGGTTCAGCGCGAACCCGTCGAGATTCGCGATCACCCGATCGGGGCTGCGGTAGGTCCCCGACAGATATCCGCGCAGGGTCGTCAGCCGGGCCTGATGGCGGCGGATGAAGGCAATCTCGTCGCGGTAGGAATTGCGTTCCTGGCTGAGCTTCGTAATCCGCGACTCGACCGTGCGGATGGCCTGGCGCGTCTCGTCGAACAGGGTATTCATCGCCCGGAAGCGTTCGACACCCACCTCCATCTGCAGGATCGCGCGATGCGAGGACAACAGCCCCTGCAGCAACGCACCGCTGTCAGTGGCATCTGCCTCATCATGTTCAGCCGTCATCGCCCCGGTAAGCCCCATCCCATATTGCAACGACACTTATCGTGTATAGCCCAGCGTCTGGCCAGCGCCAACCAATCCTGAGTAAACTCTTCTTTCTATTTCAACAGGATGTTAACGACCTCATAAAGCTGGGTCCGGGCCCGCAGCAGGTAGAAGCCCTGCGCCGTCAGATGATTCGGCAGGATCAGCGCATCGGGCGAGCCGCCGATGACGACCAGCGGCTCCAGCTGAGAGCCCTCGCGCAGGCTGTCGATCATCTGCTGCCAGACACCGTCGAGCTGGCGTTCACGCAGGATCGGCGCGAAATCACGGCCCAGCTCGCGCAGCAGGATGTAATGCCCGTACAGCTGACCCTTGGTCGAATAAAACAGGTCATCGACAGTGGTATCGAACAGCCAGAAACCCGCACCGAGTATGTGGGAATCGATCTGCGCCGAGGCGGAGCCGAGGTCGGAGGCGATGCGCTCCAGCATCGACATCAGATTGTCCCCGCGCTTGTCGAACACCGCCTGCCCGGCCGACAGCCGGTCATTGTAGGAAAGCAGCGCCCGCGCGGCCGCCCGGTATTGCGATTCGGAGGTTGCCGTGGGCGCCAGCGATACTGACGGGTCCCACACCCACACATTGCCCGGATATTTCAGCAGGCCGGCGGCGCGCTCCAGATCCTTGTCGATCTGGCTGGTGCCCCGGATACGGCCGATATGGTCCATCATCTCGACGCTGAAGCGCGAGGCCGCCTTCAGGATGCCCTGCTGGTAATTCGGCATATTGTCGAGGATCGCCGAAGGCATGAAGAAGGGATCATTGGCGGTCCAGCCATTCTCGTCCACCTCGCGGCTGACCAGCGCCGCCGCTGCCGCGATGGCATTGCTGCCGCCCTCGGCCACATTCTGCAGAACGAAATCCGGGTCGGCGTCGATCTTGTTGATGATCGCCGCTCCCGCCCCGTAATAGAGCAGGACAAGAACGATCAGCACGCCCAGGCTGCGCGCCAGCGGGATGCGGCGCAGCCACTGCGTCACCCGGCGGCGCGGCGCGGAATATTCGTCATAGGGGAACTCGTCCCGCGTCTCGTTGCCCGACATACTCTGGTCCTGCTAAATTTCCGGATCATCGACAGATAGGTACGCGCGGCCCGAAAGTCAGCCTGCCGTCTGTAATGCCTGCCTTGATCAGTCCGTGCGCCCGACGCCTTCCTCTGCCGCCCGGCGCTCACGCCGGCGCTGTTTCTTCATCCACAGCGGTGCGCCAAACACCGGTTCCGGCAGCGGCTCCGCCGGTCCGCCCGGCATGGTCGGGCGCGGCGCGAAACGGCCCAGGCTGATCAGCCGGTCATACATCACGATGGCGCCGGCAATGCCGACATTGACGCAGAACTTCATCGGTATCTGCACCACATGGTCGCACAGCCCGACAATCTCCGGGTCCAGGCTGTTGCGCTCCGGTCCCAGAATATAGGCGGCCTGGCGCGGATGGCGGAAACTCGGCAACGCCACCGCCTCCTCCACCAGCTCCACCCCGACCAGCGTGCAACCATCCGGCAGACGGAAATCGCGCGGGCCATCGAACCGGTAATAGGGAAGATTGCGCAAGGTATTCGATGTGTCGCTCTGGTTCAGCTTCTTGTGGTCGTAGGATTCGCCCACGGTAAAGACGAAGCTGGCGCCGAAAGCGTGCGCGGTGCGGAACAGCGTCCCCGCGTTCTGCGCCTTGCTCAAGCCCTGAACGCCGATGGCGAAATAGCCTTTCATGACCTCTCCTTTTCCTTCCCTCCTGCTTGCCAGCGCCGGGGCGGCAGGGCAAGGTTGCCGGCATCGGAGTTCCCACCAGCCTTTTTTTTTGCGGATGCCCCCAATGACAGAAGAAATCCTCCGCGTCCAGACCAACACCGCCGGCAGCGGCAGCGCCGCGCCCATCGCCGTCGAGGTGACGCGCGGCGGCATGGTCGAGAGCTTCCACCGGGTCATCGCCGCCGTGGCGGACGCCTCGGGCAGCCTGCGCCATGCCTGGGGCGATGCCGGAAGGCTGGTCTATGGCCGCTCCGCGATCAAGCCGCTACAGGCGATCCCCTTCGTGGAAAGCGGCGCCGCCGATGCCTATGGGCTGGCCGACCGCCATATCTCCCTATCCTGCGCCTCGCACAGCGGCGAGACGATGCATACGGAGACGGTGGATGCCTGGCTGTCGCAGCTTGGCCTCGGCAATGACGATCTGGAATGCGGCAACCAGATGCCGAGCCACGAGCCGACCGCGCATGCGATGATCCGCAAGGGCGAGAACGCCTGCCGCATCCACAACAATTGCTCGGGCAAGCATTGCGGCTTCCTGTCCACGGCAAAGCATCTGGGCGAGCCGACCAGGGGCTATACAAGCGCCGACCATCCGGTGCAGCAGCGCCTCATCAGGATCTGCGAGGAGCTGGGCGGCGAGGATCTGTCCGCCACACCGCGCGGCATCGATGGCTGCGGCATCCCGGTCTTCGGCATGTCGCTGAAGGCGATGGCGGTGGCGATGGCGCGCATGGCCGACCCGGCGGAACTCTCCGCCAAACGGCGGGAGGCGATCCTGCGCATCCGCAAAGCGGTTGCCGCCGAGCCGCTGATGATCGCCGGCACCGGTCGCTTCGGCAGCCTCGTGCTCCAGCAGCTGGGAGAACGCATCCTGCTGAAGACCGGCGCGGAGGGCGTCTATACCGCCGCCCTGCCGGAACTTGGCCTTGGCATCGCGCTGAAGGTGGATGACGGCAATGGCCGCGCCTCCACCGTGGCACTGGGCTGGATCCTGACTCAGCTCGGTGTGCTGAAGCAGGCTGATCGGGATGCGCTGGCCAATCAGCTCACCGTTCCCATCACCAACTGGGAAGGTGTCGGCTGCGGGGTGATCCGCCCGGCCCCGGACCTGAGCCTCTAGGCCCCGACCTCGCGCAGATAATAGATCAGGTCGATGGCGGGCGGCTCTTCCCCCGCCCCCATTCCGGCCATGCCGATCATGTGATGCACCTGCCCGCGATGGTGGGTCTGGTGGTTGAACACATGGCCCAGCACCAGCCGCACCGGCATGGTGAAGGTGTCGCCGCGCGTGTTGGTGTAACGGAGGTCGCCGGCCAGATAGTCCGGCGTCATCGCCGCAATGAAATCGATGAAGGTCTGGTCCTGCGCCGCCCGCGCCGCCTTCAGCGCATCGAAGTCCGGGTACGGCACCTCGTCCAGCCTGTAGCGGTAAGCCGGCTGGCCGGGAAAGCGCGACAGCCACAGACGGTCACCGACCATGATGTGGTTCAGCGTGTTGTGGATCGACCCGAAGAAGCCCTGCCGGTCGGCGCGCCGGGCGGCGTCTCCCAACGCCTCTGCCGCGGCGTAGAGCTTCCCGTTCGCCCAGCAATTATAGGCCGCCAGCGTCGCGAAATAGGTCTTGTCGGTCATTGCCCCCTCTCCTTGCTGCCGCGCAGCGCATCCACCGTGTAGAGCGCAAGGCCGGCCCAGATGCAGCCGAACGTCACCATGTGCGCCGGCGTGAACTCCTCCCCGAACAGCAGCACCGCCAGCAGAAACTGACCGGTCGGCGCCACATATTGCAGGATGCCGACCGTGGACAGCTTAAGGCGCCGCGCCGCCGCATTGAACCACAGCAGCGGCAGCAGCGTGACCAGCCCCGCCGCTACCAGCAGCAGGTCGGTGGCAAGGTCAACGGCGCCAAAGCTGCCGGCGCTGCCCAGCCAGAAGATATAGCCGAGCGCGAAGGGCGTCAGCGCCACCGCCTCGACCGACAGGCCGCTGATGGCATCGACCGGCACCAGCTTGCGGATCAGCCCGTAGAAACCGAAGGAAAAGCCCAGGAACAACGCAATCAGCGGCACCTCGCCCGCCGCACCGATCATGACCGCCACGCCGATGGCGGCCAGCGCCACGGCGGCAATCTGCGCCGGGCGCAGCCTTTCCTTCAGAAACAGCATACCCAGCAGCACATTGACCAGCGGGTTGATGTAATAGCCGAGGCTGGCCTGCAGCACCTGCCCGCTGTTCACCGCAACGATGTAGGTGAACCAGTTGGAGGACAGAATCGCCGCCGACAGCAGCAGCGGCAGGAACAGCCGCCAGGATGTCAGCGCCGTCACGACGCCGCGCCAGCGGCGCAGGAGCCCGATCAGCAGCAGCAGGAAAACCGCCGACCAGGCGATGCGGTGCGCCAGAATTTCCGCCGGGGCCACATGTGCCACTAGTTTGAAATAGATCGGCGCCACGCCCCAGAACAGGAAGGCCGCCAGCCCATAGCCAACGCCGATCAGCGCCTCGCGGCGCGCCACGGCATCCAGGGGCGCACTGGCGCCGGATACGGATTTAACGGTCATCGGGAACTTTCCAGGACAGGCGGACACCGGCCGCCACCCTATCGGCAAGGGCAGCGACCGGATCAGGAAGACCGCACCATAGACGTTAGCGGATCATCCAGAAAGTGGGGCCGTTTACACGGTCCAACTCGGCGCGGCTGAGGCCGACATCACGCAGCTGGCGGTCGTCCAGCTCCCGCAGATCATAGCGGTGGGCGGCGCGGGCCTGCGCATCGGCGAACCAGGCAAGCAGGCCGAAGAAGAAGGTTGAGAGGGACAGGCGCGTCTGCGTCTTCACGGAGGTGTTCAGACACGCCGGCTGCTGCTTCATCGTAAGGGTGGCCATCTCGACTCTCCATCGCATTTGATAAAATGTCTTCATGACACTTTTAGGACGCTTGGCCTTCCTGTCGCTTTGATATTCTTGTGAATTAGTAGATTTCACAAACGACCGTTTTTCATGCACCGATAAATAAAATTTATCTGGTAAAAAAAAGCCTCCGGCCGAAGCCGGAGGCAGTGACAGGGTTGGCGAAGCGAAGGGAACCGGCCGTCGGTGAAACCGAAGATAGCCGGCGTTACTGGCGGATGCTTCAGGCCCGCCAGAAGGGTTTTGCGATTTCCGGCGCGATGTCGGCGCGACTGAGCGCGACATCCTTGAGCCCGCGCTCGTCAAGGCCGGCAAGGTGATGGCGCTGCGTGGCGCGCTCCTGCCAGGCGACCAGCAGATCGACGATGCCGACCAGCAGCGCCTTGACAGTGGGCACACCGAAGCGCGACTGGAAGACGTCTCCGGTGATCTGAGGGGCAGCGGCGGAAGACAGCGGGCAGGCAGTATGGGTGGCAGCCATGGCACTCTCCTTGAACGGTCAAATTGTCCTAATGACAATCCGGAACCATCAAATTCCTGACATAACGCCTATATCTGCCTTTTCACCGTGGGCTACAAAGGATAGTTTTTTATCATGGTGATAAGTTTTTATAATACCTGGATGGAGCCGCTAAGATGTCCCGCCGCCTGCCGCCGCTGACCGCCGTCCGCGCCTTCGAGGCCGCTGCACGGCATCTGAGCTTCACCAGGGCCGCCGACGAGCTGCATGTGACCCAGGCGGCGATCAGCCATCAGGTGAAGTCGCTGGAAACCTGGCTGGGCCTGCCGTTGTTCCGGCGCGGCAGCCGCGCCCTGTTCCTGACCGAGGAGGGGCAGAGCTACCTTGCCGTGGCGCGAGATTGTCTCGACCGGCTGGCCGAGGGGACCGGCCGGCTTCTGATGCGCGACCGCGCCGGCCGGCTGACCGTCTCTACCTTCCAGTCCTTCGCCGCGACCTGGCTGGTGCCGCGCCTCGGCCGGTTCCGGGCGGCGCATCCGGATATCGATGTCTGGGTCGCGGCCAACGACAAGATCGTCGACTTCAACCAGGAGGATGTGGATTGCGCGATCCGCTATGGCGCCGGCGGCTGGCCCGGCGTGAAGGCGGTGCGCTTCATGACCGAGAGCGTGTTCCCGGTATGCAGCCCGAAACTGCTGGAGGGCGCGCACCCGCTCCGCGCACCGCAGGATCTGAAGCATCACACGCTGCTGCACGACCATATGAACGAGGATTGGCGGATGTGGCTGCTGGCCGCCGGCATCGATGATGTCGATCCCACGCGCGGCCCCTCCTTCAGCCATTCCAGCATGGTGCTGCAGGCCGCGATGAACGGCCAGGGCGTGGCGCTGGGGCGCAGCCCGCTGGTGCGCGACGCGATTGCCGAGGGCACGCTGGTACAGCCCTTCAAATTCACGCTGAACGCCTATCATTCCTACTTCTTCGTGTGCCCCGAAGCCTCTGCCGAACGGCCGAAGATCGCCGCCTTCCGCGACTGGCTGTTCGCCGAGGCGGAGCGCGACGGCATGCGCATCAAGGAATAGCCGCAAAGGCGCAAGACATCGGCTTGTAACCTTCTGGCGGATATCCCAGAATAACCGTCAATCAAGAACCGACACCAAGGCCGGAGCCCATCATGCGCGACGCCTTCCCGGCGATTCTGGCCATTGTGCTGGGCGTCATGATCCTGCAGCTCGGCAACGGCCTGATCGGCGTGCTGGTGCCGCTGCGCATGGGGCTTGAAGGCCTCTCGCCGACAATGGTCGGCGTCGTCGCCACCTTCTATTCCTTCGGCTTCCTGATCGGCTGCCTGCTGGTGCCGCGCATGGTGCGCGGCATCGGCCATATCCGCACCTTCGCCGTGTTCGCCGCCGCCGTCTCCGCCTCCACGCTGGGGCTGACGCTCGGCATCGACTGGGTGCTGTGGGGCGGCCTGCGCTTCCTGATGGGCATCTGCATGGCCGGGCTGTTCAGCGTCGCCGAAAGCTGGATCGTCGCCCAGGCGCCGCAGCCGATCCGCGGCCGCGTGCTATCGCTCTACATGATCTCCAACAAGCTGACGCTGGCCGGCGGGCAGATGCTACTGGCCATCGGCGACCCGATGGGCACCGGCTTCTTCCTGCTGATCAGCGTCTGCGCCTCGCTGTCCTTGATCCCCGTGGCGCTGACCCGCGCCGTCACCCCGCCGCCGCCGACCGTCGCCACCATGTCGCTGAAGGAGGTGTACGGCATCGCGCCGGCTGCCCTGATCGGCTGCTTCGCCACCGGCATCATGAATGCCGCCGTCATCGGCATCACGCCGCTCTACGGGTTACAGATCGGCATGGCCGCCGGCCCCATCGCGGCGCTGGTCTCGGTCATGCAGATCGGCAGCCTGCTGGCGCAATGGCCGATGGGCTGGCTGTCCGACCGGATCGACCGGCGCCGGGTGATCGTTGCTGGCCTGCTGGTCGTGCTCGCCGCCTCGCTGGCCATCGCGCTTGTCGGCCCCAGCCTGCCGAACTGGGCGATGTACGGGCTGTTCGCAATCTGGGGGGCAACCGGCCTGTCGGTCTATGCGCTGTGCATCGCGCATGCCAGCGACTTCGCGGAGCCGGGCCAGATGGTGCCGCTGACCAGCACGCTGCTGCTGGCCTGGGCCATCGGCTCCACCATCGGACCGCTGCTCGCCACGCTGGTGATGGAGCTGATCGGTCCCGCCGGCCTGTTCCTTTATGCCGCCGCCATCTCGGGTGCTACCGGCGGTTTCGTCGCCTACCGCATGACCCGCCGAGCCGCCAAGCCGGCCGATCTGCGCGAGAAGTTCGTGAATGTGCCGGCGACCAGCCCGCAGGCGATGAAGCTCGACCCGCGCACCCCGATGGCCGACGACGAATCGGGACCTGGGGTCAAGTAGGCGGGATCAGACCGGTCCCGGCGTGCGGAAGCGCAGCTTGGCCGCCAGGATCGCCAGGATCAGCACCGCCGTCACCGCATTGGCCAGGATCAGCGGCATTGAACCGAGCGCCAGCCCGTAGCACAGCCACAGCAACACGCCGGCCAGGAACAGCAGCAGCATCAGCAGCGAGACATCGCGCGCCGAGCGGCTGCGCCAGGCCTTCAGCACCTGCGGCAGGAAGGACAGCGTGGTCAGCACGGCGGCGATGCCGCCGACCAGCTCGACGAGATCTGGGGAGAGGACAGGAACGGGCATGGCCCGAACGCTCGCTTGGCAAGGAGGTTACGCAAGAGATTGCGACCGCGCGGGATAGTGCCGCGCCGCCCGGCATCCCGCAAGAGGACAAATGTAACTGCGACGCCGCACCCGCTTGACACACCAAGGCGGCGCATTAGAGTTGCAGCCCTTTTGCCGCGCTGCGGCAGAAGCCTTTTACAATGCCCTTTCAGCAACCCAAGCGGAACGCGACAGATCATGGTTTCCATCACGCTTCCCGACGGCAGCGTCAAACAGTTCGAAGGCCCGGTCACGGGCGCGGACGTTGCTGCGTCGATCGGCGCCGGCCTGGCAAAGGCCGCGCTCGCCATCAAGGTGAACGGCGACGTGAAGGATCTGGCCAGCACTATCACCGCGGATTCCCGCATCGAGATCGTGACGACCAAGCACCCCGACGCGCTGGAGCTGCTGCGCCATGACGCCGCGCATGTGCTGGCCGAGGCGGCGAAGGAGCTGTATCCCGACGTGCAGGTGACCTTCGGCCCGGCGACGGAAACCGGCTTCTATTACGATTTTGCCCGCGACGAGCCGTTCACGCCGGAGGATCTGGAGAAGCTGGAAGCCAGGATGCGCGAGATTGTCGAGCGCAACGAGACGATCACCCGCGATGTCTGGAGCCGCGATCAGGCGGTCGCCTATTTCGAATCCATCGGCGAGAAGTACAAGGCCGAGCATATCGGCAATATTCCCGCCGATGAGGATATCTCGGTCTATACGCAGGGCGCCTTCACCGACCTGTGCACCGGCCCGCACCTGCCTTCCACCGGCAAGCTGGGCAAGGCCTTCAAGCTGCTGCGCGTGTCCGGCGCCTATTGGCGCGGCGACGCCAACAACGACCAGCTGCAGCGCGTCTATGGCACCGCCTTCGCGACGAAGGAGGAGCTGGAGGCTTATCTGCTGCAGGTCGAGGAAGCGGAAAAGCGCGACCATCGCCGCATTGGCCGCGAGATGGACCTGTTCCATATCCAGGAAGAGGCTGTCGGCAGCGTGTTCTGGCACCCCAAGGGCTGGACGCTGTACCGCGCGGTCGAGGCCTATATGCGCCGCAAGCTGGACGCCGCCGGCTATGTCGAGGTGAAGACGCCGCAGCTGATCGACCGTGCGCTGTGGGAGGCCTCCGGCCACTGGGAGAAGTTCCGCGAGAACATGTTCACGGTGGACAGCCAGGACGACCGCGTGCTGGCGATCAAGCCGATGAACTGCCCCGGTCATGTGCAGATATTCCGCCAGGGTCTGACCAGCTATCGCCAGCTGCCGATCCGCATGGCGGAGTTCGGCGCCTGCCACCGTTACGAACCGTCAGGCGCGTTGCACGGCATCATGCGGGTGCGCGCCTTCACCCAGGACGACGCGCACATCTTCTGCACGGAAGACCAGATCACCGACGAGACGATCCGGTTCTGCGCGCTACTGCAGGGCATCTACAAGGATTTCGGCTTCACCGAAGTGAAGGTGAAATTCTCCGACCGTCCGGAAGTGCGCGCCGGCGACGATGCGATCTGGGACCGCGCGGAAGGCGCCCTGAAGGACGCGGTCGAGGCGGCCGGCCTGCCCTACACGCTGAACCCCGGCGAAGGCGCCTTCTATGGCCCGAAGCTGGAATTCGTGCTGCGCGACGCCATCGGCCGCGACTGGCAGTGCGGCACGCTGCAGGTCGATTTCGTGCTGCCGCAGCGCCTTGATGCCTCCTATATCGGCGAGGACAGCCAGAAGCACCGGCCGGTCATGCTGCACCGGGCGATCCTGGGCTCGTTCGAGCGCTTCCTCGGCATCCTGATCGAGCAGTATGCGGGCAAGTTCCCGCTCTGGCTCTCGCCGGTGCAGGTGGTGGTCGCGACCATCACCAACGAGGCCGATCCCTATGCCGAGGAGGTCGCGGCGACGCTGAAGGCCGCCGGCATCCGGGTTGAAACCGACCTGCGCAATGAAAAGATCAACTACAAGGTGCGCGAGCACAGCCTGGCCAAGGTGCCGGTATTGCTCGTGGTCGGCCGCCGCGAGGCGGAGGAGCGCAAGGTCGCGATCCGGCGTCTGGGCGGCGACAAGCAAGAAGTGCTTGCGCTTGAGGACGCACTTCATAGACTTAAGGAAGAAACGCAGCCGCCGGCCTGATGGCCGGACCCGGCTGCAAAAGCCCGTTGCCGTATGGGAAGGCGGCAACGCGGTATCTTTTGCCTTCCCGATCATACGGAGGTGTTAAATAGCTCGTTTCCAACCAGATGCCGCGCCCAGCAAGGATGGTCCGCGGGTCAATGAAGATATCTCAGCCGACACGCTGCGCGTGATTGGCGCGGATGGGGAAAATCTTGGGGTCATGGCCCGGCGGGACGCACTACGTGCCGCTGACGAGGCTGGCCTCGATCTCGTGGAGATCTCGCCCGGTGCGGTGCCGCCGGTCGTCAAGATCCTCGACTACGGCAAGTTCAAGTACGAAGCGCAGAAAAAGCGCAACGAAGCGCGCAAGAACCAGAAGGTCATCGAGGTCAAAGAGATCAAGATGCGCCCGAACATCGACGATCATGACTATGACGTCAAAATGCGCAGCGTGAACAAGTTCCTCAACGAAGGCGACAAGGTGAAGGTCACCATGCGCTTTCGCGGCCGCGAAATGGCGCACCAGGACATCGGCATGAATGTGCTGATGCGGGTGAAGGACGATGTGGAGGAAGTGGCCAAGGTCGAACAGCATCCCAAGCTGGAAGGCCGCCAGATGGTCATGGTGATCGCGCCGCGCTGAGGCGCGCCGACACCCCGCCACACGGCCTTGCTTTCCGGCCACGCACTCTGTATAAACCGCCTTCCTCAGGCTACGGCCTGATGGGGCAAGGCCGCGCCATGGCTTGTAGGGCATGCCTGGCTGGCCACTGTGAACCCGTAATGATGTGAGGTTGAAATGCCCAAGATGAAGACCCGGAGCGGGGCGAAGAAGCGCTTCCGCCTGACCGGCAGCGGCAAGGTGAAGATGGCCGTTGCCTTCAAGCGCCACGGCATGCGCAAGCGCCCGACCAAGATGCTGCGTCAGCATACCGGCACCAAGATCATGAGTGCCCAGGATGCTGCCCGCGTCAAAAAATACTTCCTTCCGAACGGCTAAGGAGAAGATAGATGGCACGCGTCAAGCGGGGCGTCACTTCCCACGCCCGTCACAAGAAGGTTCTGGATCTCGCCAAGGGCTATCGCGGCCGTGGCAACAGCAGCTACCGCATCGCGCTGGAGAAGGTCGAGAAGGGGCTGCAATATGCCTATCGCGACCGTCGCAACAAGAAGCGCGACTTCCGCGGTCTGTGGATTCAGCGCATCAACGCAGCCGCGCGCATGCACGGCCTGCCCTATTCCAAGTTCATGGACGGCATCAAGAAGGCCGGCATCGACATCGACCGCAAGGTCCTGTCGGACATCGCCACGCGCGAGCCGGATACCTTTAAGTCGCTGGTCGAGCAGGCCCAGGCCGCCCTCGCCAGCAACGGCTGACCAACCGTTGTGTCGCCTTGCGGTCCCGCCAGGGGATCGCGCCGGCGATTAATGTGACAAGAGGGGCGGTCCTTCGGGGCCGGCCCTCTTTTCGTATCGGGAAGACGGGACTAACGATGGAAGACCTCAACCGACTGCGCGACGAATTGCTGGCCGAGGTAGGCCAGGCCGTCGATCTGGAGGCGCTGGACCGCGCCCGTGTCGCCGCGCTTGGCAAGAAGGGCCGCATCACCGAGCTGATGAAGCAGCTGGGCGGCCTCGATCCCGATGCCCGCCGCCAGGCCGGCCAGGATCTGAATCTGGTGAAGGACGCGGTGGCCGAGGCCATCGAGGCGCGCAAGACCGGCCTTGCCGATGCCGCGCTGAACGCCCGCCTCGCCGCCGAGCGGATCGACGTATCGCTGCCGCCCCGGCCGGAGCAGCGCGGCTTCATCCACCCGATCAGCCAGGTGATGGACGAGCTGACGGCGATCTTCGGCGAGATGGGCTTCGCCGTCGCCGAGGGCCCGGACATCGAGGACGACTTCCACAATTTCGGCGCGCTGAACATCCCGCCGGAGCATCCCGCCCGGCAGGAGCATGACACCTTCTACCTGCCCGACCGCGCAGACGGGGCGAAGATGGTGCTGCGCACCCACACCTCGCCGGTGCAGATCCGCACCATGCAGAAGGCCACGCCGCCGATCCGCATCATCGCGCCCGGCCGTACCTACCGCAGCGACCATGACGCCACCCATTCGCCGATGTTCCATCAGGTCGAGGGGTTGGTGATCGACGAGAAGACCCATATGGGCCATCTGAAGGGCTGCCTGATCGAATTCTGCCGCGCCTTCTTCGGTGTGGACGATCTGCCGGTGCGCTTCCGCCCCAGCTATTTCCCCTTCACCGAACCCTCGGCGGAGGTCGATATCGGCTGCACCCGCAAGGGCGGCGAGCTGACCATCGGTGCGGGCGACGACTGGCTGGAAATCCTGGGTTCCGGCATGGTGCATCCGCGCGTGCTGGAGAATTGCGGCATCGATTCCTCCAAGTATCAGGGCTTCGCCTTCGGCATGGGGATCGAGCGCATCGCCATGCTGAAATACGGCATTCCCGACCTGCGCACCTTCTATGACAGCGATCTTCGCTGGCTGAGACATTACGGCTTCGTGCCGCTGGACGTACCGACGCTGACCGGGGGGCTGGCCCGATGAAATTCACCCTGTCCTGGCTGAAGGAGCATCTCGACACCGATGCCCCGCTGGAGGAGATCGTCCGCACGCTCTCCATGATCGGGCTGGAGGTCGAGGAAGTGGTGGACCGCTCCAAGGAGCTCGCACCCTTCACCATCGCCCATGTCGTCTCCGCCGAGCAGCACCCCGACGCCGACCGCCTGCGCGTCTGCAAGGTCGATACCGGCAAGGAAATCCTGCAGGTCGTCTGCGGCGCGCCGAATGCCCGCACCGGCATGAAGGGCGTGTTCGCGCCGGTAGGAAGCCATGTCCCCGGCACCGGCATCGACCTGAAGAAGGGCACGATCCGCGGCCAGGAATCGAACGGCATGCTGGTCTCCGAGCGCGAGCTTGGCCTGTCCGACGAGCATGACGGCATCATCGACCTCCCGGCGGATGCGCCGCTGGGCCTGCCCTTCGCGAAATATGCCGGGCTGGACGATCCGCTGATCGACATCGCCATCACGCCGAACCGGGCCGACTGCCTGGGCGTACGCGGCGTGGCCCGCGATCTGGCGTCGGCCGGCCTCGGTACGCTGAAGAAGCTGGACACTTCGAAGCGCAATGGCAGCTACGAAAGTCCCGTCGTCTGGCGCCGCGACTTCCCGGCGGACGCCATGGATGCCTGCCCGATCGTGGTCGGCCGGCATTTCCGCAAGGTGAAGAACGGCCCCTCCCCGCGCTGGCTGCAGGACCGTCTGCGCGCGGTGGGCTTGCGCCCGATCTCCGCGCTGGTGGACATCACCAACTATGTGATGATGGACCTTGGCCGGCCCCTGCACGTCTATGACGCCGACAAGATCGAAGGCGGCCACCTGACCATCCGATTCGCGAAGGATGGCGAGAAGTTCCTGGCGCTGAACGGCAAGGAATATACGCTGGATGGGGAGATCATCGCCATCGGCGACGATCACGGCGTGGATGACCTTGGCGGCGTGATGGGCGGCGAGCGCACCGGCGTGTCGGACGAGACCACCAGCGTGTTCCTGGAGACCGCAATCTTCGACCCGATCCGTGTTGCCATGGCCGGCCGCAAGCTGAACCTGCTGTCGGACGCACGCTACCGCTTCGAGCGCGGGCTGGACCAGACATCTCCCTTCTGGGGCACCGATGTCGCCACTCGCCTGATCCTGGAGCTGTGCGGCGGCGAATGCAGCGATGTCGTGGTCGAGGGGACGGAGCCGGAGTGGCGCCGCAGCTACGACCTGCGCATCGCCCGCATTGCCGAGCTGGGCGGTGTCGCCGTGAAGCAGGGCGAGGCACTGCGCATCCTCGACATTCTGGGCTTCGAGGCGGAGCCGAAGGCCGACGGCGTGTTCTCCGTCACCCCGCCGCCTTGGCGCGGCGACATCATCGGCGAGGCCGACCTCGTCGAGGAAATCCTGCGCATTCACGGCTATGACAACATCCCGGTCGAGCCGCTGCCGCGCGAGACGACCATGCCGCAGCCAGCGCTTTCCCCGGCCCAGCGCCGCGTACCGCTGGCCAAGCGCACCCTGGCGTCGCGCGGCATGGTGGAGGCGGTCACCTTCTCCTTCATGCCGTCCAGCCAGGCCGCCCTGTTCGGCGGCCCGGTGAAGCCGGAGATGATGCTGGCCAACCCGATCTCCGCCGATCTGGACGCCATGCGCCCGTCGATCCTGGGCAATCTGCTGGCCGCCGCCCAGCGCAACGCCAACCAGGGCTATCCCGACCTGGCGCTGTTCGAGGTCGGCCCGCAATATGCCGACGCCACGCCCAAGGGCCAGTCGGCGATGGCGACCGGCATCCGTGCCGGCATGACGGCCCCGCGTGACTGGACCGGCCAGCAGCGCCCGGTGGATGCCTTCGACGCCAAGGCCGACCTGTTGGCCCTGCTGGAGGCGCTGGGCGCGCCCGCCAGCAATGCCCAGGTCTCGACCGATGCGCCGGACTGGTATCATCCAGGCCGCTCGGGCTGCCTGCGCCTTGGCCCCAACGTGCTGGGCTGCTTCGGCGAGGTGCATCCGCGCCTGCTGCAGGCCTATGACCTGAAGGGGCCGGTTGCCGGTTTCGAGCTGTTTCTCGACCGGGTGCCGATGCCGAAGGCGAAGAAGGGCTCGACCAAGCCCTTCCTGACGCTCTCGCCCTTCCAGCCGGTGGAGCGCGACTTCGCCTTCGTGGTGGATGCCGATGTCGCCGCCGAGCAGATCGTGCGGGCCGCGAAAGGTGCTGACAAGGTTCTGGTGTCCGAGGTTGGCGTGTTCGACGTCTATGTCGGACCGGGCGTTGGCAAGGGCCGCAAGTCGGTTGCCATCAACGTCACCCTGCAGCCGACCGAACGTACGCTGACCGAGGAGGATATCGAGGCGGTCAGCGCCAAGATCGTCGCCCAGGTGGAAAAAGCCACCGGCGGCAGTCTGCGGCGGTAAGGTTCTCTCCGGCCGTCACCCCACATCTGTGACGGGGTGACGGTGGACGAGAGAGGGCAACCACATATTTTCCTAGCCGCCGGGCGCGCCTTTGGGCAAACAGGTCGGTGACAGGAATTCTGGATCAGGAAAGCGTTTCGATAGACATGTCGATCCCGCAGAAGAACATTCGCAACTTCGCCATCGTCGCGCATATCGACCACGGCAAGTCCACGCTGGCCGACCGGCTGATCGAGCGTTGCGCCAAGCTGCAATCGCGCGAGATGAAGGAGCAGCTGCTCGACTCGATGGATATCGAGCGTGAGCGCGGCATCACCATCAAGGCGCAGACCGTCCGCCTGCCCTATATCGCGAAGGACGGGCAGGAATACCTGCTGAACCTGATCGACACGCCCGGCCATGTCGATTTCACCTATGAGGTCAGCCGCTCGCTGGCGGCCTGCGAGGGCTCGCTGCTGCTGGTCGATGCCAGCCAGGGTGTGGAGGCGCAGACGCTGGCCAATGTCTATCTGGCGCTGGATTCCAACCATGAGATCGTGCCGGTCCTGAACAAGGTGGACCTGCCCGCCGCCGATGTGGACCGGGTGAAGCAGCAGATCGAGGATGTGATCGGGCTCGACGCCTCCGACGCCATTCCGATCTCCGCCAAGACCGGTGTCGGCATCGACGATGTGCTGGAAGCCATCGTCCAGCGCCTGCCCGCCCCGCCGGAGGCCGACCCGGAAGCCCCGCTGCGCGCCCTGTTGCTGGACAGCTGGTACGACGCCTATCTCGGCGTCATCATTCTGGTCCGCGTCGTCGAGGGCACGCTGAAGAAGGGCATGAAGATCCGCATGATGGCGACGGGTGCCGCGCATCCGGTGGACCGCGTCGGCATCTTCGGGCCGAAGATGGTGGAATTCGGCAGCCTTGGCCCGGGCGAACTGGGCTATATCACGGCGGGCATCAAGACCGTGGCCGACTGCCGCATCGGCGACACGCTGACCGAGGAGCGCCGGCCCGCGACCAAGATGCTGCCCGGCTTCAAGCCGTCCATCCCGGTGGTGTTTTGCGGCCTGTTCCCGGTCGATGCTGCCGATTACGAGCATCTGCGCGACAGCCTGGCCAAGCTGGCGCTGAACGATTCCAGCTTCCATTACGAGGCGGAAAGCTCCGCCGCGCTGGGCTTCGGCTTCCGCTGCGGCTTCCTGGGGCTGCTGCATCTGGAGATCATCCAGGAGCGGCTGGAGCGCGAATTCGACCTCGACCTCATCACCACCGCGCCCAGCGTGGTGTACAAGATCCACATGACCGACGGCTCGACCATCGAGCTGCACAATCCGGCCGACTTCCCCGATGTGGTGAAGATCGACCGGATCGAGGAGCCGTGGATCAAGGCCACCATCTTCGTGCCGGACGATTATCTGGGTCCGATCCTGACCTTGTGCACCGAGCGGCGCGGCGAGCAGATCGAGCTGACCTATGTCGGCAACCGCGCCATGGTGGTCTATCGCCTGCCGCTGAACGAGGTGGTGTTCGACTTCTACGACCGGCTGAAATCCATCAGCCGCGGCTATGCCAGCTTCGACTACCAGATGGAAGGCTATGTCGAGGGCGACCTGGTGAAAGTCTCCATCCTGGTGAATGCCGAGCCGGTGGACGCGCTGTCCATGCTGGTGCACCGCAGCCAGGCGGAGTTCCGCGGCCGCATGATCTGCGAGCGGCTGAAGGATCTGATCCCGCGCCAGCTGTTCAAGATCGCCATCCAGGCCGCCATCGGCGGGCGCGTTATCGCGCGCGAGACGGTCTCCGCCATGCGCAAGGACGTGACCGCGAAATGCTATGGCGGCGACGTCAGCCGCAAGCGCAAGCTGCTGGACAAGCAGAAGGAAGGCAAGAAGCGGATGCGGCAGTTCGGCTCCGTCGAAATCCCGCAATCGGCCTTCATCGCCGCGCTGAAGATGGGCGATAACTGACGGCTTCTCCCTATTCTCCTCCGAAAACTCCGGCCGTCACCCCCGCACTTGTTGCGGGGGTCCAGGCCTCGGCTCACTGGATCCTATGCCGAGTAAGCTGAAGCCTGGATTCCCGGGACAAGCCCGGGAATGACGGCCAGAGGAAGCCGCTCCCTCAGATCACGGCGAACTTCACGACGAACAGCGCGGCCAGGATATAGACCATCACGCTGGCCTCGCCGGCCCTGCCCGACAGCAGCTTGATCGCCGCGTAGGTTATGAAGCCGAAGGCGATGCCATGGGCGATGGAGAAGGTCAGCGGCATGGCGAGTGCGGCCACCACACCCGGCACATATTCCGTCACATCCTCCCAGTCCAGTTCCGCCAGCCCGCGCGTCATCAGGCAGGCGACGAACAGCAGCGCCGGCGCAGTCGCATAGGCCGGCACGGTGCCGGCCAGCGGCGACAGGAACAGGCTGGCCAGGAACAGCACCGCCACGGTCACGGCGGTGAGGCCGGTGCGCCCGCCCGCCTTGATGCCCGCCGCGCTCTCGATGTAGGAGGTGGTGGTGGAGGTGCCGAGCGTCGAGCCCGCCACCGTCGCCACGCTATCGGCCATCAGCGCCTGCTTCAGGCGCGGCAGGCGGCCCTCGGCGTCCAGCAGGCCGGCGCGGTGCGCCACGCCCACCAGCGTGCCGGCGGTATCGAACAGATCGACGAAGAAGAAGGCGAAGACCACCGCCAGCAACCCCACCTGCAGGGCACCCGCGATATCCAGCTGCAGGAAGGTCGGGCTGGGATCGGGCGGCAGGCTGGCAATGCCCTTGAACTCGGTGACGCCCAGCAGCACGCCGGCCATCGTGGTGGCCAGGATGGCGATGATGATGGCCCCCGGCACGCGCTTGGCGTCCAGCGCCACCATCAGGATGAAGCCGGCCGCCGCCAGCAGCACCGGCGGCGAGGACAGCGCGCCGAGCGTCACCAGTGTTGCCGGGTGATCGACCACCACGCCGGCATTCTTCAGCGCGATGATGCCGAGGAACAGGCCGATACCCGCCGAGATCGCCATCTTCAGGCTGCGCGGGATGGCGTTGATCACCCATTCACGCACCGGCAGGATGGTCAGGATGATGAACAGCACACCGGACAGGAAGACGGCGCCCAGCGCCACCTGCCATGTGTGCCCCATGCCCAGCACCACGCCATAGGTGAAATAGGCGTTCAGCCCCATGCCCGGCGCCAGCGCGATGGGATAGTTGGCGTACAGCCCCATGATCGCCGTGCCGATGGCGGCGGCGAGGCAGGTGGCGACGAAGACCGCGCCGAAATCCATCCCCGCATCCGACAGGATCGCCGGATTGACGAAGATGATGTAGGCCATGGTCAGGAAGGTGGTGATCCCCGCCAGAATCTCCGTGCGCACGGTCGTGCCATGCGCGCTGAGCCTGAAATACCGCTCCAGCATTCCGTATGTTCCCCCGCAAGAAAGCCCAAAAACGCCCCGGGCGCCCCGCCCCTCGGCAGAAACCCCTCGCCCGCTTATACACGGGACTGTCACACGGCTCCACCCGGCGTATTGTTGATATCAACAGTTAGGTGTTGACCTAAGTTTATTCCCGGTCTATGACGACTGCACCGACAAAAGCGGAGGCTGCATGGCGACACCCGGAGCCGGCACAGGGAGCACCGGCGGAAAGATGGCGGAGGCGGCCATCGTAGATGGCATCTTCCGTGCCCTGTCCGACCCGACACGCCGGCATGTGCTGGAACGGCTGAGTGCCCGACCGGCCTCCGTCAGTGAGCTGGCTGCCCCCTATGACATGGCCCTGCCTTCCTTCCTGCAGCACATGAAGGTGCTGGAGAAGAGCGGACTGGTGCGCTCGCGGAAGGCCGGACGGGTGCGGACCTACAGCATTGAGCCGGAACGGCTGAAGCTGGCGGAGGACTGGCTGGAACGGCAACGCAGCATGTGGGAACGCAGGCTCGACCGGCTGGGTAGTTACCTAATGAAAATGAAGGAGGAGAATTCCGAATGACATCGCCCATCTTGAAGATCGACCCGAAGCTGGACCTGGTGCTGGAACGCGAGATCGACGTGCCGGTGGAACTCGTCTGGAAAGCCTGGACGATGCCGGAGCATCTGAAGGAATGGTTCGTGCCGAAGCCCTGGAGCATCGTCGCCTGCGAGATTGACCTCCGCCCCGGTGGAACCTTCAGCACGACCATGCGCTCGCCCGAGGGCGAGGAATTCCCCAATGCCGGTTGTTTCCTGGAGGTGACGCCGCTGGAACGGCTGATCTTCACCGATACGCTGCTGCCCGGCTACCGCCCCGCACCGAAGCCCTTCTTCACTGGCGCCCTGGAACTGTCGCGCATCGGCAGCGGCACGCGCTACAAGGCCATCGCCATCCATGGCGACGAGGAAACCCGCAAGAACCACGAGGAGATGGGGTTCCACGATGGCTGGGGCACCGTGGCCACCCAGATGGTGGAGTATATCAAGGCTGGCCGCGTCGGCTGAGATGCCCGCCTTCCCTCACCCCCGCACTTGGTGCGGGGGTGACGCCTCCGCCAGCAATTCGTTGGTAGGCAGCACGCGCACCGGCGGATCGGCGATCAGTTCGCTCCACAGCCAGTTATGATGGCGGATGACCGCAGGGGCGGGCAGATGCGGCCGGTCGCTGAGCGTATGGGCGTCCGAGGGCACGACAGCCGCAAATCCGTGCGAGACGGTGGAGCGCACCGTCGAATCGACGCAGAAATCGGTGGCCCAGCCGCAGACCAGTACGCGCGACGGGGTCAGCTCCCGCAGCAGCGCCGCAAGGCCGGTGCCGGCATAGGCGTCATTCAGGGTCTTGCCGATTTCGGCATCCTCCGGCGCGCGCAGCAGTTCCGGCAGGAATTCCCAGCCCGGCGAACCCGGCTCGAACCCGTCGCCCGGCTGGCCGCAATGGCGTATCCACACCGCCCGGCCGCCGCTGCCGCGCACCATCGCCGTCAGCGCATTGATGCGCGCCACCACGCCGGCCAGATCGTGCTTCGGTGCGCCCGCCAGCATCCCGGCCTGCATATCGACAATGAGGATGGCGTAAACTAGCATTGGTCGTTAGGTATTAGAGTTAAAAACCTTCTTTTGAGCAGCAATATACACATCACAACCGACATCTCTTAAGAGAGCCATACAGTCTTGTACGTAAGTAGCCTCAAAGGAGATTTTTTCACCAACCACAAACTCGTCATCTATACGATTTTTATACTTAAAATCTACCAAACCCCTTCTGTGAACAATTAAATTTCTTTGCTGAAAAATACGCCTCAACCTAACATCATTTATTTTCTTAGTTAAAGCTTTATCTTCAAAAACAGAATGAATCGCAGATTGCATTTTTTCAATACTATCCAAAGAAACTATACTAGACAAAAAATTACCCATTGATTTTGATAAATCAAAAGAATAATCTCTTAGTCCTTCTAATAAATTTCTTGAGCTTATTATCTCTTTATAAGGTTTTATATTCGATATATTATTTAATAAACTAGGGTCTCTATTTAAAGACTCCCTCAACACATCATTTATGAATATTTCAAAAGACCCCCAAGACATTACCAAAACCTGCCTTAATAATTCGTCAAATGTAATGTCTATTTCATCTGAGTTATTATAATTGTGGAGTCTATATATTATATTTCTTTTATGATTTACCAAAACATCATGATCTCTCAACTCTTCTTTCATTGAATTATTTGCATTCTCTAGCGCTATTTCTTCTGAATTCTCATCCTGAACAATTTTTCTCCCCTCCGGCCTTAAAGTCCGTATCCTCTCAGCAGAGAGAATTTGGCTAAATCTAATATCTAAAACAGCTTTCGTTGCCAGTTGATATGGAATAGTTCCCACCATAAATGCAGAAAAAAGGTTTTGCCGAAAAGAGCTTAAAATAAATGTTATATCTGACTCTTCACTTAGAGAAGCGTCTATTTTATCAAAAAATGAATCCACTCCATCTAGAATGAATTTCCTTTTTACGTCCAAATATACGCTTTCAAATTCAACACTCATAATCTCTCACATATTTCTTAGATTACACCTTCGACGTTTCCTAACACCTACTTAACTCATTATATAAGGTAAACTTGTTATAGAAATTAAAAAAGCTTATAGATAAAGGGGGCTTTCGCCCCCTTCCCTCACCTTTTCTCGTACTGCTTCTTGCCGAACATGTTCTCGCGCTGCTCGTCGGTGATCGGGCCGGTGCGGCGGTGTTCCGCCAGCACGGCGAGGCCCTTCTGTACCGCCGGGCGGGTTTCCAGGCTCTCGCGCCAGCGCTTCACCTCCGGATACTGCTCGATATCCACGCCCTGCCGGTCGGGATAGCGCAGCCAGGGCATGATCGCCATGTCAGCGATGGAATAGTCGCCGGCGACATAGTCGCGGCCCTGAAGGCGCTTGTTCAGCACGCCGTAGAGCCGGTTCGCCTCATTGGCGTAGCGGTTCATGGCGTATTCGATCTTCTCCGGCGCGTATTGCAGGAAATGGTGCGCCTGGCCCAGCATCGGCCCGATGCCGCCCATCTGCCACATCAGCCATTGCAGCACGTCATAGCGCGCCTCCCCGCCCTTGGGCAGGAACTTGCCGTGCTTGTCGGCGAGGTAGATCAGGATGGCGCCGCTCTCCATCACCGTGTAGGGCTTGCCGTCCGGCCCCTCGGAATCGACGATGGTCGGCATCTTGTTGTTCGGGTTCAGCTTGAGATATTCCGGGTCGAACTGCGCGCCCTTGCCGATATCGACCGGAATGACGTTATAGGGCAGGCCCAGTTCCTCCAGCAGGATGGAAACCTTGAAGCCGTTCGGCGTGGGCCAGGTATAGAGATCGATCATGTCGCGGTCCTTTCCTTGGACGGGCGTATTGCTATTCTCCGACAAGGTAGAGGCAGCGGGCGTCGGCTCCAAGAGGCCATCCCGTCACCTGTGCCATGAATGACAGGAAAGAATGACAGCGCCATGACCGACTTTGCCCTGCACCCGCAGCTCGCCGCCGACACGCTGGAGGTCGGGCGCTATCCGCTCTGCCGGGTGCTGCTGATGATGGATGCGACATATCCCTGGCTGGTGCTGGTGCCGCAGCGCCGGGATATCCGCGAAATCCATGAGCTGCCGCCGGAGGACCGGGCGGTGCTGATGGAGGAGATCGTGCGCACCACGCAAGGGCTGCAGGCGCGCTACAACCCGACCAAGCTGAATGTCGCGGCGCTGGGCAACATGGTGCCGCAGCTGCATGTGCATGTGATTGCCCGCTTCGCCACCGACCCGGCCTGGCCGGGGCCGGTCTGGGGCAAGGTGCCGCCCCGCCCCTACGCCGCCGGCGAGGCGGAAAAGCTGATCGTCAGCCTGCGGCCCTTGCTGGGGCTTTAGGAAGCTGTAGGCCACTGGTGTTGTGGGATTCTGTTTTGTCATTGCCGGGCTTGACCCGGCAATCCAGGGGCCACGTTCTGTTTCGCTACAGGCAAGGCACCGCCCCTGGATGCCCGGATCAAGTCCGGGCATGACAAGTTACTTTGATGGTCATCCCATACTCCATCCGTCACCCCCGCACTTGTTGCCCAAGGGCGCTTAGGGGGTCCAGGGTTCAGCCTACTGGATCATTGCCGGAGCGAGCCGATCCCTGGATTCCCGGCACAAGGCCGGGAATGACGGTCATTGATAGTTCGACTTCCAGAATCAACCCCAGCACCCCATAGGGTTTTTTGCGGGCATGACGCTCGAGAGACCTACACCACCTGGAAGCCGTGGGCGTAGGGGTCACGGTCATCCACGAAGATGGTGTTGATGCCGGTGATGCGCGCCCAGCCGGCAACCGAGGGCAGGATGGCGTCGCGGCCGGCAAGGCTCGTCGCGGATTCGACGCGCCCCTCGAACAGGCTGCCGATGATGCTCTCATGCACGAAATCGTCACCAGGGCGCAGCTTCCCCTTCGCCGCCAGATGCGCCATGCGGGCCGAGGTGCCGGTACCGCAGGGCGACCTGTCGATCGCCTTGTCGCCATAGAACACGGCGTTGCGGCCATGCGCCTTGGGATCGCGCGGCGCGCCGGTCCACATGACATGGGACACGCCATTGATGGTCGGGTTCTCCGGATGCACGGGCTGCAGCTTTTCCTGCATCAGCCGGCGCACGATGGGCGAGTAGTGCAGGATCTCCCCCGCCGACAGGCTCTCCAGCCCGGCATAGTTCTTCTGTGGCTCGACAATAGCGTAGTAATTGCCGCCATAGGACACATCGACCGTCAGCTCGCCCAGACCCGGCACATCAATGACGATATCCGTCGCCTCCAGGAAGGAGGCCACGTTGAACAGCCGCACCTTGTCCACGAAGCGGCCATCCATCTCATACTCGACATCGACCTTGCCGGCCGGCACGTCCAGCGACAGCTTGCCCTCGACGCGCGGCGTCACCAGCCCCTGCTCCAGCGCCACCGTCACCGTGCCGATGGTGCCGTGCCCGCACATCGGCAGGCAGCCGGAGGTCTCGATGAACAGCCAGCCAATATCGCAATCCTCGCGCAGCGGCTTGTAGAGGATGGAACCCGACATCATGTCGTGGCCGCGCGGCTCGAACATCAGGGCGTGGCGCACCCAGTCATACCGCGTCAGGAAATCCTGGCGGTAGTCGCTCATCGACGCGCCCTTGAGGGTCGGCCCGCCGCCCACGACAACCCGGACCGGGTTGCCGCAGGTATGGGCATCGACGCAGAAGAAGCTGTGGCTGGCCATGGCGTCCCCGGCGTCAGGCGACGGAGGGCAGCTTGTCGAGGTCGGGCCGGTTCCGCACCGCCTCCTCGATGATCTTCGTCACGCGGGCGCGCTCCTCCCCCTCCAGCACCAGGCGGGGGCTGCGCACCATCTCGCTGCCGCGGCCGACGATCTGCTCGGCCAGCTTGATGTACTGCACCAGCTTCGGGAAGGTATCGAGATGCAGGCTCGGCATCAGCCAGCGATAGATCGGCAGCGCCTCCTCATAGCGGCCGGCCAGCGCCAGCTCCATCATCCGCACGCTTTCCTTCGGGAAGGCGTTGGTGAGGCCGGAGACCCAGCCGACGGCGCCCAGCAGCACGCTTTCGATCACCAGATCGTCCACCCCGGCGAACAGCACGAAACGGTCGCCCAGAATGTTGTGCACGTCGTTCAGCCGGCGCACATCCTCCGAGGAATCCTTCAAGGCCACGATGGTCTTCTCGCCGGCCAGCTGGGCCAGGCTCTCGGTCTTCAGGTCAACCCGGTACACCATCGGATTGTTGTAGATCATGATCGGCAGGCCGCTGGCCCGCGCTACGGTACGGAAATGCTGCACGGTCTCGCGCGCATCGGAATTATAGACCATGCCGGGCAGCACCATCAGACCGTCGATGCCGACCTTTTCCGCCGCCTTGGCATAGTCAGCAGCCTGCGCCGTGGTGAATTCGGCAACGCCGGAGAGGATAGGCACCTTGCCGCCCGCCACCTCCTTGGCGGCGCGCAGGATGGTCAGCTTCTCCTCGGGCCGCAGCGAGCAGTTCTCGCCGACCGTGCCCAGCATAATGAAGCCGTTCACGCCATCGTCGATCAGCCGCTGCATGTTCCGCTGCGTCGATTCGACATTCAGGCTCTCATCGGCGTTGAACTGCGTCGTGACCGCCGGAAACACACCCCGCCAGTTGACCTTCATGGCTTCCTCCCGCTGCTTAAACTGACTCTTGTGTAAAGACGCTAGCGCAGCAGGAACCCTTCTCGCAAGGGATCATCCGGTTCCGCGTCGAATTGTGCCCGCCCTGTGTAGTAGGCCCGCCCGCCGACACGCGCGATGATGGCCCGGTGGCGGCCGGCCATGGTCTCCCCCGCCACCTCGCCGGTGAAATCCTGTCCGGTGACACTACGGAACAGCCTTTGCTGGCCAGGACGGATCAGCCCGCGTGCGTGCTGCAGGGCCAGCCGCGCGGTGACGCCGGAGCCGGTCGGGCTGCGGTCCACCTGCCGCCCGGCGAAGATACAGACATTGCGCGTGGGTGCCTCCTCCCAGGCGTCGCGCCCGTCGGTCAGGATTGTGCCATAGAGGAAAGCCAGATCGGGCGAGTCAGGATGGTCGAGCCTGATCTGTTCAGCGGTGGCAAGGGCAATCGCCTCGCCCGCATCGGTCAGGTCGCGGACGGAGGAACATTCGACATCCAGCCCGATACTGTCCGCCGGCAGCACGGCATAGAAGGCGCCGCCATAGCCGATATCGAGCATGACCGGCCCCCAATCGCGCGTTTCCACCAGACGGTCGCGGGCGAACGCGAAGGCCGGCACGCTGTCGAACCGCACAGAACCCGGCCTGCCGTCCGACACAGCGACATGGGCGCGCACCAGGCCGCAGGGGCACTGGATGTTCACTACCGTCTCCGGCTCTGTCGCCGGCACCAGCCCCTTATCCACGGCATAGCGGCCCAGCGCGATGACCGCATGGCCGCACATGGTGGAATAGCCTTCATTGTGCATGAACAGCACGGCGAGATGGGCCTCGGGATGGTCCGGTTCGACCAGCAGCGCGCCATACATGTCGGGATGGCCGCGCGGTTCCTCCATCAGCATGCGGCGCAGGGAATCGTGCCTCTCCCGCGCGTCGCGACGCTTGTCCAGCAGCGTGGGACCGGACAGGGACGGCCAGCCGGACACGATGATCCGCACCGGCTCGCCAGCGGTATGCATTTCAACAGTTTCAATAGGTTGCATCGCCTGTCCTGCCATAACGCCTCATCCGGGCGGCAGGATCAGGTTACGCGAGACCGATCAGACGTGGAAGCTCTCGCCGCAGCCGCAGCGGCCCTTCTCGTTCGGATTGACGAAGGTGAAGCCGGAGGTGAACTTGTCTTCCGTATAGTCCATCTCGCTGCCGATCAGGAACATTACGGCGGCGGGATCGATGAAGATCTTCACGCCCTTGTCCTCCACCACTTCCTCGAACTTCTTCTTCTCGTCGGCATATTCGATGACATAGGACATGCCGGAACAGCCGCGCGCCTTCACGCCGACGCGCAGCGCCGCGACCGGCTGCTCGCTGCGCGCCATCAGGGCGCGCGCACGCTCGGCGGCGGCATCGGTCAGGGTAATCACTTGCTGGGCCATAATCGTGACCTCCAGAACGCGGGACTTGAGTAACAGTATAACACCAACTGACAGATAAGCAGCAATCAGCCGATATCCAAGGTCAGCCTATATCCAGGGCCATCTTGGCATCCTCGGACATGCGGTCGGTGGTCCAGGGTGGCTCCCAGGTGAGTTCCACTTCGACCTCGCCGACCCCTTCGACGCCGGCCACGGCGTTGGCGACCTGCACCGGCATTTCGCCGGCGACGGGACAGGCCGGCGCGGTCAGCGTCATCAGGATATGAACGTTGCCGCCCTCCTGCCTGTTGATGGCGTAGATCAGGCCAAGGTCGTAGATGTTCACCGGGATTTCCGGGTCATGCACGGTGCGCAACGCCTCGACGATGGCTTCCTCCGGCGCGGGCGCGGTGCCCTCCGGCAGCGGCGCGCCGGCATAGGCGGTGGTGCCTTCCTCCACCTGCTTGCCGAAAAACGGCTCCAGATCGACGGCATAGGGATTCATCGGATCAATCCTCCGTGGACACCTGGTCCTTGCCTTCGACGGCGGCGGTCATGGTGTGCCAGGCCAGCGTCGCGCACTTCACCCGGCTGGGGAACTCGCGCACGCCTGACAGCACCTCCAGCCGCTCCAGGTCCTCCTCCAGGCCGGGGGCGGGCTTCACCTCGGCGCCGGTGCACATGGCATGGAACCGCTCGAACAGCTGCTTGGCCTGCGATTCCGTCTTGCCCTTCAGAATTTCTGTCATCAGGGACGCAGAAGCCGTTGAAATCGCACAGCCTTTACCGATGAAACTGGCATCCTGCACGATGCCCTTCTCGTCCAGTGCCAGATAGACGACAAGCTGGTCGCCGCACAGCGGATTGTGGCCATGCGCGTGGTGGCTGGCATTGTCGATCTGCCGGAAATTCCGCGGCCGCTTGCCGTGGTCCAGGATCACTTCCTGATAAAGATCGCGCAAATCGTCGAGCATCAGTCGAACATCTCCACTACGAAATCCAGCGCCTCGGCAAGCTGGTCCACTTCCGCCTTGGTGCTGTAGAGGCCAAGCGAGGCGCGCGCCGTCGCCGCCACGCCCAGCCGTTCCATCAGCGGCTGCGCGCAATGATGCCCGGCGCGGATGGCCACGCCGGCCCGGTCCACGATGGTGCTGATATCGTGCGGGTGCGCGCAGTCGATGGTGAAGGAGATCACCCCCGCCTTGCCGACAGCATTGCCCTGAATGTTCAGCCCCTTCACCGCCGACAGGCGCTGGGTGGCGTAATTCAGCAGCTGCGTCTCGTGCCGGGCGATGCGCTCGATCCCCAGCCCCTCGACATACTGGATCGCGGCGCCCAGCCCGACCGCCTCGACGATGGCCGGGGTGCCGGCCTCGAACTTGTGCGGCAGGTCGGCCCAGGTCGATTTCGCAAAGCTCACGGTGCGGATCATGTCGCCGCCGCCCTGATAGGGCGGCATGGCGGCCAGCAGCTCCTCGCGCCCGTACAGCACGCCGATGCCGGTCGGGCCATAGAGCTTGTGGCCGGTGAAGACATAGAAGTCGCAGCCGATATCCTGCACATCCACCTTGCGGTGCACGACCGCCTGGCTGCCGTCCAGCAGCACCTTGGCGCCCGCCGCATGGGCCAGCGCGGTGATCTCCTTCGCCGGCGTCACCGTACCCAGCACGTTGGAGGTGTGGGTCAGCGCCACCAGCTTCACGCCGTCCAGCCGCTTCTCGTACTCGGCCATCAGCCAGGAGCCATCATCGGCGATGGGCACGATGCGCAGCTCTATGCCGATCTCCTCGCGCAGCAGCTGCCAGGGCACGATGTTGGCGTGATGCTCCATCTCGGAGATCAGCACCGCGTCGCCCGCCTTCAGAAATTTCCGGCCATAGCTGGCGGCGACGAGGTTGATGCCCTCGGTCGCGTTGCGGGTATAGACGATCTCCTTCACCGAACGGGCGTTCAGGAAACGCCGCACGATCTCGCGCGAGCCCTCATAGGCGGCGGTCGCCCGCTCGCTCAGCTGATAGGCGCCGCGATGCACATTGGCATAGCCGGAGGTGTAGGCCGCGTTCATCGCGTCCAGCACCGCCTGCGGCTTCTGCGCCGAGGCGCCGCTGTCGAGGAACGCCAGCGGCTTGCCCCGCACATCGGTCCGGAAGATCGGGAAGTCGCGGCGCGCCGCCTCCACATCATAGGGCGCGTCGGCCAGGGGGGGCTGAACCATCGCCGTCATGACCGTTCCTTCCTTGCCTTCAGCCAGGCGCCGACCACGCGCTGGAACGGCAGCCGCGCCTCGACATTGCCGATCTCGTCCACCGCTTCCTGCACATAGGCCTCGATCAGCAGCACGCGCGCCGTGGCGCGGTCGATGCCGCGGGCCTGCAGGTAGAACAGCTGCTCTTCCGCCAGCTCGCCCACCGTCGCGCCGTGGCTGCACTTCACATCGTCGGCGTAGATTTCCAGCTCCGGCTTGGCGTTCACCTCCGCCTCGCGGGACAGCAGCAGCGCCCGGTTCAGCTGGTGGCCGTCGGTGCGCTGCGCGTCGCGCCGCACCAGGATCTTGCCCTGGAACACGCCATGCGCGCGCTCGTCCAGCACGCCTTTATAGACCTCGCGCGAGGCGCAATCCGGCACCGCATGGTCGATGAAGGTGGTGTTGTCGAGATGCTGCCGCCCGGTGCCCAGATAGGCGCCACTCAGATGGCAGCGGGCATTCTCGCCGTTCAGCGCCACCTGCACCTCGTTGCGGGCCAGCCGGCTGCCGGTCTGCAGCACGAAGCCGTCATAGAAACCCTGCGACGCCACGCTGATTCGGGTGTTGGCGATGTGGAAAGCCTCGGGCGATTCGTTCTGCAGCTTGTAATGCTCCAGATGCGCGCCCTCGCCCAGCACCGCTTCCATGACGCCATTGGAGAAATAGGCGCCGCCGAGGCCGGCATGACTCTCGAACAGCGTCGCCTTGGTACCCTTGCCCAGCACCACCAGCAGGCGCGGGAAGAAAGCCACCGCACGGTCCGCGACCGCGCCGATGGAGACCAGATGCACCGGCCGGTCCAGCGTCACGCCGTCGGCCAGCCGCAGCACGAGGCCATCCTCCAGGAAGGCGGTGTTCAGATCGGCAAAGGGATTCTCCTCCGCCTCGGTCAGATGGCCGAGATGGGCGGAGAGCGACTGTTCGTCAGTGCGGATCGCCTCGGACAGCGGCAGCAGTGCCACGCCGTCCGGCAGGGCGTCGATGGTTGACAGCTCGGCGCGGAACCGGCCATTCACGAAGGCCAGCACATGGCCGTTGACCGCCAGCAGGCTGGAGGCCGGCAGGCTGTCCAGCGCCATATCAGGCACGTTACCCGCCGGGGTGAAATCGCCCGCCACCAGATCCTTCAGATTGGTGAAGCGCCAGGCCTCGACCCGGGTGGTCGGCAGGCCGTTCTGCCGGCAGCGCGCGGCAGAGTCGGCGCGCAGGGCCGCCAGCCAGCCGATGCCTGCACCGGACAGCGATGGCGCCAGCTCGGCATGGCGGTCGGCGAAGGGTGCCGGAAAGGAACGCGGGGTTGCCATGATCGCCTCAGGCCGCCTCGGAATCGGTATAGCCGGCATAGCCGGTGGCTTCCAGCTCCTGCGCCAGCTCCTTGCCGCCCGACGCGACGATTCGGCCCCTGGCCAGCACATGCACCTTATCCGGCACGATATAATCCAGCAGGCGCTGGTAATGGGTGATGACCAGCATGGACCGCTCCGGCCCGCGCAGCGCGTTCACGCCATCGGCAACGATGCGCAGCGCATCGATATCGAGGCCGGAATCGGTCTCGTCCAGCACCGCGAAGCGCGGCTCCAGCACCGCCATCTGCAGGATCTCGTTGCGCTTCTTCTCGCCGCCGGAAAAGCCGACATTCACCGCGCGCTTCAGCATCTCGTCGGTGACGCCCAGCAGCTTGGTCTTCTCGCGCAGCATCTTCAGGAACTGCATGGCGTCCACTTCCGGCTCGCCGGCGGCCTTGCGGCGTGCATTCACGGCGGCCTTCAGGAAGGTGGTGTTGGCCACGCCCGGAATCTCCACCGGATACTGGAAGGCAAGGAAAATGCCGGCGATGGCACGTTCGTCCGTCTCCATCTCCAGGATGCTCTGGCCATCGAACAGGATGTCGCCCTCGGTCACCTCATAGCCCTCACGGCCGGAAATGACGTAGGACAGCGTCGATTTGCCGGAACCATTCGGCCCCATGATGGCGTGCACCTCGCCCGGCTCTATGGTGAGGTCGATCCCCTTCAGGATCGGCTTCCCGTCAACGGTAGCGTGCAAATTCTTTATTTCGATCAAAGACATGTCAGTATCCGTTCAGTTGCGGCGACGCTTTAGCCGACGCTGCCTTCCAGGCTGATTCCGATGAGCTTCTGTGCCTCGACGGCGAACTCCATCGGCAGTTCCTTCATCACTTCCTTGCAGAAGCCATTCACGATCACCGAGACCGCATCCTCTTCCGACAGGCCGCGCTGCTTGCAGTAGAACAGCTGGTCCTCGCTGATCTTCGCGGTGGTCGCCTCATGCTCGATCTTGGCGGTCGGATTGCGCTGCTCGATATAGGGCACGGTGTGCGCGCCGCACTTGTCGCCGATCAGCAGACTGTCGCACTGGGTGTAGTTCCGGGCGTTTTCCGCCTTCGGCAAAATCTTCACCAGCCCGCGATAGGTGTTGTTGGCGCGGCCGGCCGAGATGCCCTTGGAGATGATCGTGGATCGGGTGTTCTTGCCGATATGGATCATCTTGGTGCCGGTATCGGCCTGCTGCATGTTGTTGGTGATGGCGACGGAGTAGAACTCGCCCACCGAATTGTCGCCCTGCAGGATGCAGCTGGGATATTTCCAGGTGATCGCCGAGCCGGTCTCGACCTGGGTCCAGGACACCTTGGAATTGCGCCCCCGGCAGGCGGCCCGCTTGGTCACGAAATTATAGATGCCGCCCTTGCCGTTCTCGTCGCCCGGATACCAGTTCTGGACAGTGGAATATTTGATCTCGGCATCGTCCAGCGCCACCAGCTCGACCACGGCGGCATGCAGCTGGTTCTCGTCGCGCTGCGGTGCCGTGCAGCCCTCCAGATAGGAGACGTGGGAGCCCTCGTCGGCAATGATCAGGGTACGCTCGAACTGGCCGGTTTCCGAGGCGTTGATGCGGAAATAGGTGGACAACTCCATCGGGCAGCGCACGCCCTTCGGGATATAGACGAAGGAGCCGTCGGTGAAGACCGCCGAATTCAGCGTGGCGAAGAAATTGTCGCTGTAGGGCACGACCGAGCCGATATACTGGCGCACCAGATCAGGATAGTCGCGCAGCGCCTCGGAGATCGAGCAGAAGATGATGCCCTTCTCCTCCAGCTTCTTCTTGTAGGTGGTGGCCACCGACACGCTGTCGAACACGGCATCGACCGCCACGCCGGCCAGCCATTTCTGCTCCTGCAGCGGGATTCCCAGCTTCTCGTATGTGGCCAGCAGCTCGGGATCGACCTCGTCCAGGCTCTTCGGCTTGTCGTCCTTCGACTTCGGCGCCGCGTAGTAATAGGCGTCCTGATAGTCGATCGGCGGGTAGCCCAGCTTCGCCCAGTCCGGCTCCTCCATGGTCAGCCAGTGGCGATAGGCCTTCAGCCGCCATTCCAGCATCCAGTCGGGCTCGCCCTTCTTGGCGGAGATGAAGCGGATGATGTCCTCGTTCAGCCCCTTGGGCGCGCGCTCCATCTCGATGTCGGTGACGAAGCCGTACTTGTACTTCCGGTCTTCGAGCGCCTGGACCTGTTCGAGTGTTTCAGCCGTGCCAGCCATGATCTCTTACCTGTCTCAAACTCTGTTACTGCGGACGGGCGCCATCGCGCCGCGCCGAGGGTACCGGGAACATCTCGAAGGCCGACGGCATCGCCAGCATTTCCTGCAGCGATACCGCCGACAGCGCCTCGCGGATTGCCCGGTTCACCTTGTCCCAATTACCTCGCATGGCGCACAGCGCCTCGACATCGCAGCTGCCGACGGCGCCATCGACGCAGGCGGTCAGCGCGATCGGCCCTTCCATCGCGGTGATGATCTCGGCCACGGTGATCGACTTCGGATCGCGGCTCAGCGTGTAGCCGCCGGCGACGCCGCGCTGCGAGGCGATGATCTTGCCATGCGCCAGCATCTTCAGGACCTTGGAGACGGTGGGCAGCGGCACGCCGGTATCCTGCGCCAGCGCGGCCGCCGTCTTCGACCCTGCCGCCTCCGCTGTTTTCGCATCCCCGGAATCGGCGATCTCGCGCAGCTGGGCAAGCTGCCCCAGCACGACAATCGCATAGTCCGTCAATCGGTTGAGCCGAATCATTTCGCTGCCTTCTCGTGACGCCGAAACCGGCCATAATCAATTTGGACCGGATTAGTACGATATAAGGGGTGCGGTCAAGAAGAATTCAAGCGTTGCAAGCGCTTGCGAGCGATTCGCAAAGCCTAGTCAGAGGCCGATAACCACCGGTGAGGCGAGTTGGCGAACGGTCTTGACCACCGCCATGGCGACGATCTTGCCGGTCTTCGGATTGTCCTCCGTGGGGACGACATCCTCGACGAAGCGGAAGCTGCCGAAGGCGCCGCGCGCTTCCACCTCGATGATGTGGGTGTCGATGGTGGTGTCGGCGATGATGGTGAGATGCGTCTTGTCGAGGCCCAGCCCGGCCAGTGCCACCGCCGCCGAGATGTTCACATTCTGCGGATAGAGCCTGGCCCCTTCCCGCGCCGAGCCCTGGAACAGCACGGTCGGTTCCGCCATGTCGTCCAGGTCGAAAGCCTCCTCGGCGATGGTCCCGGTCCAGGCGGACGGGTCCTTGCGCACCACCATGCGCACGCTGTCCAGCCCGCCGACAGCCGCCGCGGACAGCATGTCCAGCGCGCCGATGCCGGCCGAGGCGATGATGAGGCGGCGGCCGAACCGTTCCGCCGCGCCGGTCAGCCGCTCCAGCAGTTCCGGGTCGGCGGCGAAGGCACCGATGGAGGTCACGACCAGATCGCTGCCGCTCAGCAGCACGCGCTCGCCATAATCCCGCAGCGCCTGATGGCCGGCCACCTCCAGCACCGCATCAAACTGCTGCTGGAAGAACTTCTCCGGCTCGGTCAGCACCAGCGGGCCATCCGGCCCCAGGTCACGCGCACGGCGCACCAGGACGGCCGGGATCTTCACCAGATCGTCATCGGTAAAGGCGGCGCAGACCGCCTTGCCGATGGCGCCATAGCCGATCAGGCCGAGCCGGCGGATACCCATCTCAGAGACGGCCTTCCAGCGTCGCCACCTCGTCCGGCCCGAAACCGACCAGCCGGCGGTCGCCCAGATCGATGACCGGGCGCTTGATGACGGAGAGATTCTCCAGCATCGAAGGCACCGGATTCTGGCCCTGCAGCAACGCCTGGGTGGCGTCGTCCAGCTTGCGCCAGGTGGTGCCCTTGCGGTTCACCAGCTTGTCGGTCCCCAGCTCCTTCACCCAGGCTTCGGCGGTCTTGGCGTCCAGCCCCTGCTTCTTGAAGTCGTGGAACTGATACTCCACGCCCTTCTCCTCCAGCCAGGCGCGGGCCTTCTTCACCGTGCCGCAATTCGGAATGCCATAGAGGGTGATCATCGTTTCTTCCTTCTCTTTTCTGTCCTACAGCTTGCCGGCCATCGGCAGCAGCACGTCGATGACCGAAGCGCCCAGCCGCATGGCGCGTTCCGGCGACCAGCCTTCCTCCGGGCGCGGCGTATCGGCAGTGTCCTTGAAGGGCTGCTCCAGCGTCATCGCCAGCACGCCCTGGAACTCGGCCAGATAGCCGGTGGAGGTGGTGAGGTTGCCCTTGCCCGGCGCCGAGGCCGGATAACCATGGACGGTCTGGAAATCCGGGTTGATCGCCGCGTACCGGTCCTTGAACTCCTCCAGCAACTCTAGCCGCTCCGGCATCACCGAGGGCACGCCCTCGAAACCGGCGATGAAATTATAAGGCAGCACCTCGTCACCATGGACATCAAGGCACAGCTTGATGCCGGTCTCGATCATCCGCTGGCGGACATGGAACACTTCCGGGCTCTTCTCCAGGCTGGGCTCCTTCCATTCCCGGTTCAGATTGGCGCCCGCCGCGTTGGTGCGCAAATTGCCGCGCCGGCTGCCGTCCGGGTTCATGTTCGGAACGACATAGAGCACGGCGCGTTCCAGCAGCGCGCGGGACGCTGCGTCCGCCGGGTCGAGCAGCCGGTCCAGAAAGCCTTCGACCCACCATTCGGCCATGGTCTCGCCGGGATGCTGGCGGGCGATCACCCACAGGGCCGGCTTGCCGTCCGCCGGCTCGCCGATTTCCAGGATGTCGATGTCCTGCCCGTCCAGCGTGCGGCCCGGCACTTCCAGCGTCACCAGTGGCGAGGTCAGCGCGTCCGCCACCAGATCGGCATGCCGCTCCATCGAATAGGGCGCGAAATAGGCGTAATAGACCGCGTCCGAGGTCGGCACATGCTCGATGGTCATGATCTTGCCGTCGAACCGTGTCGGCACGCGGAACCAGTCCTGCCGGTCATAGGAGGCGACAGCCTGGTAATTCTCGAAACCGCCCGGATAGGAGGTCTGGCCGGCATTCTCGACAACCAGGGTCAGCGCCCGGCCGCGCGTGCCGGTGACGCGGAAATAGAACCACTGCGAGAAGTCCGCCGCATTGTCCTTGCGGATACGCAGGCGGGCGGTTGCGTCGGCGATGGAGACGACCTCGATGTTGCCGCCATCGAAGGCGCTGCTGATTGCGATCATGAAAAACCTGACAGGCTAGGGAGCTTTAACAAGGAAACACCGGAACGGCAGGAACCCTACCCTCCCGCCGGTGCGAAGCCAATGGCCGGCGGCCACGAACCACACATCTTCAGGCGATAGCGTCATGCCCTCCACACATAGGACATCCGCACCGCCTGTCCATGGCGCCAGCCGCGCAAAAGGACCAGATAAATTGCGGGCAAGCCAGCAAAGCCGGAATGAGTGCCGGCTTGACGCAAGATTTGGTTGCCGTCACTGTGTTTGCCACGAGCATTAGGAATCGTAGGTAAACATATCGATTCGACCCTGGAATCGACCTTAACCAATCCGAAGGGATTGGAGACGATAATCAAAAACGAGGAACGCACCACCGGTTCAGGATACCCGGCCGCCTATACCGGCAAGGCCAGGGTCACCAGGCGGAAAGGCACGTAGAAGACATGCTCTATCATCTCTATGAAATGCAGCAGGCTGCGCTCGCTCCGGTGCGCATCATGACGGATGCAACACAGGCGCTGATGCGCAATCCCTGGGTACCGCTCAGCTATACCCAGTTCGGACAGTCGCTGGCCGCCGGCGCGGAAGTGCTGGAAGGTGTCATCAAGCAGCGCAACAAGCCGGACTGGCGCCTGGACACGACCCAGATCGACGGCAAGACCGTACCTGTAACGCAGGAAATCGCGCTCAGCCTGCCCTTCTGCGACCTGCTGCATTTCAAGCGTGATGCCAAGGGGCTGAACGATCCGAAAACCCTCGTCGTCGCGCCGATGTCCGGCCATTACGCCACGCTGCTGCGCGGCACGGTCCAAGCCCTGCTGCCGGGCCACGACGTCTATGTGACCGACTGGCACGATGCGCGGGACATCCCCGAATCCGAAGGTGCCTTCAACCTCGATTCCTATATCGATTATCTGATGCAGTTCATGCGGCATCTGGGCCGCGACACCCATCTGATCGCGGTCTGCCAGCCGGCGCCGATGGTGCTGGCTGCGGTTTCGCTGATGGCCGCCGCCGACGACAAGGCGCAGCCGCGCAGCATGACCCTGATGGGCGGGCCGGTCGATACGCGCGCCAACCCGACCATCGTGACCCGCTTCGCCGAGAACCGCTCCATGGACTGGTTCGAGCGCCATGTGGTGGCCACCGTACCGCTGCATTATCCGGGTGCCGGGCGGCGGGTCTATCCGGGCTTCATGCAGGTCGGCGCCTTCATTTCGATGAATCCGGGCCGCCACTTCCACGCCCATATCGACCAGTTCAAGCATCTGGTCCGCGGCGATGGCGAATCGGCCGACGGGCACCGGCGCTTCTACGACGAATATCTGACCGTGCAGGACATCTCCGCCGACTTCTACCTCGATACAGTGGAGCATGTGTTCAAGCTGCACTCGCTGCCGAAAGGCACGATGCGCTGGCGTACCCAGCGCGTCGATCCGGCCGCCATCACCAAGACCGCGCTGATGACCATCGAGGGTGAGCTGGACGACATCTCCGCCCCCGGCCAGACGCTGGCGGCGCATGATCTGGTGAAGAACCTGCCGAAATCCATGCAGGAGCATTACCTGCAGAAGGGCGTTGGCCATTACGGCATCTTCAACGGCCGCCGCTGGCGCGAGCAGATCATGCCGCGCATCGCCAGCTTCATCCGCAAGCACGAAAAGTAGGAAACCCGGCTACTCGGCTGCCTGGCTGGTCTCCGAAGCGGCCTCATAGGCCTGCTTCAGATGCTGGTACTTGTTGCGCAGGTGATCGGCCAGCAGCCGTGAGAGCAGTGCCGAGTCGCGCTTCACCAGCGCGTCCAGGATCAGGTCATGCTCCGCGACCGCATGGTCCCAGCGCTCGCCGGACAGGTTCGCCATATAGCGGAAGCGCCGGATGCGCCCGTTCAGCGCGCCATAGGTCTGCGCCAGCGTGGCATTGCCGGCCCCTTCAATGATCGCCAGATGGATCGCCTGGTTCAGCTTGAAGTAGCTGTGCAGGTCGGCGCGCGCGTGGCAGGCCAGCATCTCGTAATGCAGCGCCTTCACCTCGGCGATGGCCACATCGGTCATCCGGCTGGCCGCCAGCGATCCCGCCAGCCCTTCCAGCGCCACCATAACCTCGACGATCTCGTCCAGCTCCACCACGGTCAGCGGGGCGACCACGGCCCCCCGGTTGGGCAGCAGTTCCACCAGCCCTTCCGAGGCCAGCACTTTCAGCGCCTCGCGCAGCGGCGTGCGCGAGATGCCGAAGCGTTCGCACAGCACACGCTCCGGCACGCGCTTGCCGGGTTCCAGCTCGCCCTCGACGATCAGGTCGCGCAGCCGCTCCACCACCTCGTCATGCAGCGAGCGTCGGGCAATGCGCTGTTCGGTTACGGTATCGGATGCCAGCAGGGCCATGACGCATCCTACTCCGTCGCCAGTGCCATTTCGAGCACCCGGACGACATGCACCGCCTCGCGGCTGGCACCGTCATGGATCTGATGCCGGCACGACGTGCCGTCGGCAACCAGAATGACGCCCGGCTCCGCCTTGCGGATGGCCGGCAGCAGCGACGCCTCGGCCATCTTCATCGAGACCTCGTAATGCTCCGCCTCATAACCGAAGGCGCCGGCCATGCCGCAGCAGGAACTGTCGATGGTCTCCACGGTCAGGCCCGGCACCAGCTTCAGCACCTGCTGCACCGCCGGCATGGCGGCGAAGGCCTTCTGGTGGCAATGGCCATGCAGCAGCGCCTTGCTGGCCGTGATCGGCTTCAGCTCGAGCTTCAGCCGCCCGGCGCGCGCCTCGGCGGCCAGGAATTCCTCCAGCAGCATGGCGCGCTCCGCCAGCGCATCGGACTCGGCGCCGGGGTGCATCGATCGGAACTCGTCGCGCAGGGTGAACAGGCAGGAAGGTTCCAGCCCAAGCACCGGCACGCCGGCCTCGATATAAGGTTTCAGCGCGTCCAGCATGCGCCGCGATTCCGCCTTCGCCTCATCGACCAGGCCAGCCGCCAGGAAGGTACGCCCGCAGCACAGCGGCCGATCCTCCGGCGGGGCGGCGAAATGCACCCGATAGCCGGCAGATGTGAGCACCCGAACCGCTGCGCGCGCATTCTCCACATCGAAATAGCGGTTGAAGGTGTCCACGAACAGCACGACGGCAGTGCCATCCGCCGGCCCGGTGGACAGGCCCGGCGCGCGGAAGGCATCGCTGCGCCATTGCGGCAGGCTGCGCTTCGCGGACAGGCCCAGCAGCTTTTCCGTCAGGAAAGGCAGGCCAGGTATCCGGTCGCGCAGATTCATCAGCGGCGCCAGCTTGGCGGCGATGCCGGCATAGCGCGGCAGGAAGGCGACCAGCCGGTCCTTCAGCCTGAGTCCGTGCTTCTGGCGGTAATGATGCAGGAACTCGATCTTCATCTTCGCCATGTCAACGCCGGTCGGGCATTCGCGCTTGCAGCCCTTGCAGCCGACGCACAGATCCATGGTCTGGTACATCTCGTCCGACAGCAGCGCGTCTGGGCCGAGCTGCCCGGACAGGGCGAGGCGCAGGGAATTGGCCCGGCCGCGCGTCACATCCTTCTCCTCGCCGGTGGCGCGGAAGCTGGGGCACATGACGCCGGGGTCCGCCTTGCGGCAGGCGCCATTGTTGTTGCACATCTCGACCGCACCGGAGATGCCGCCCCACTCGCTCCAGTCCAGCGCCGTCTCAAGCGGCTGGATGGCATAGCCCGGCTTGAAGCGGAACAGGTTGCGGTCGTCCATCTTCGGCGCACGGACGATCTTGCCGGGGTTCATCATCCCGTCGGAATCGAACTCGTCCTTCACCTCCTCGAAGGCGCGGACAATGCGGCTGCCATACATCGGCTCGTGGAACTCGGAACGCACGATGCCGTCGCCATGCTCGCCGGAGTGACAGCCCTTGTATTCGCGCACCATGGCGAAGGCTTCCTCGGCGATGGCGCGCATATTCTTGGCACCCTCCTCGGTCTTCATGTTCAGGATCGGACGCACATGCAGGGTGCCGACCGAGGCATGGGCGTACCAGGTGCCCTTGGTGCCGTATTTGGTGAAAATGTCGGTCAGCCGCTCCGTATAGTCGGCTAGGTCCTCCAGCGGCACCGCGCAATCCTCGATAAAGGAGACGGGTTTGCCGTCGCCCTTCATCGACATCATGATGTTCAGCCCCTGCTTGCGGATTTCCCAGATTTCGCTCTGGAATTTCGGGTCGGCGGCCTCCACCACGGCGCCGGGGAAGCCCAGATCGCCCATCAGCTCGACCAGGCGGGCGAGGCCGCGCAGCTGCTCGTCCCTGTCCTCGCCGGCGAATTCGACCAGCAGCAGCGCGTCCGGCTCGCCGACGACGAACTTGTCCACCGTCTCGCGGAAGGCCGGGATGTCGCGCGCCAAATCGATCATCGTGCGGTCCACCAGCTCCACCGCCGTCGGCCCCAGCTTCACGATATGCTGCGTCGCCTCCATCGCCTTGCGGAAGGTCGGGAAATGGCACACGCCCAGCGCCTTGTGCGGCGGGATCGGCTGCAAGTCCAGCTGGATGCGCTGGAACCAGCCCAGCGTGCCCTCGGAGCCAACCAGCAGGCTAGCCATATTGTGGCCTTCCGGGCGGATCGTCTCGATATTGTAGCCGCCGATCTTGCGCAGGATATCGGGAATGCGGGCCTTGATCTCGTCGGCCTCGCGCAGGCCCAGCGCGCGCATCTTCTGCACGATCTCCAGATAGCGCGGATTACCCTCCAGCCCGTCCAGATTGCCGGGGATCGGGCCGAACAGCGCCTGCGTGCCATCGGCCAGCACCGCCTCGATGGCGCGGACATTGTGCACCATGTTGCCATAGCGCAGGGAGCGCGAGCCGCAGGAATTATTGCCGGCCATTCCGCCGATGGTGGCGCGGCTGCCGGTGGAGATATCGACCGGGAAGAACAGGCCGGTGCCCTTAAGCTGCTTGTTCAGCCGGTCCAGCGTGATGCCGGGATGCACCCAGGCAGTGCGCTCTTCCGGGTTGACCGAGATGACGTCATTCAGGAAACGGCTGTGGTCGATGACCAGCGCCTCGTTCACCGTCTGCCCGCATTGCGAGGTGCCGCCGCCGCGCGGCAGCACCGGCACCCCCTCCTCCCGCGCGATGTCCAGCGCACGCAGAACATCCGCCTCGCTGCGCGGCACGACAACGCCCAGCGGTTCGATCTGGTAGATCGAGGCGTCGGTCGAATAACGCCCGCGGCTGAACCCGTCGAACAGCACGTCGCCCTCGACCTCCCGCCGCAGGCGCGCAGCGAGGCCGCTGTCGCCCGGCGCGATACGGGCCTTGCGGGAAGAAGCGGCAGTCTTGGATGCCGGCTTGGCGGCAGGCTGGATGGCGGACACGGGATTCGAGCTTTCCAGTTATATGTGGAAGGAGGCGAGAGTTGCGCGCTTCGCGGTGGAACGCAAGCGTCTCCGGGAAAGCCTAGCATTTTGCATGCAAAATTCAACGCGCGCCCTGGTGGCCCTGACACGAATCCTGAAATGCAGGCAATTTCTTTGAAAATGCTGCACCGCAGAACAACCCCACACCGGCAATGGCCGCTTGACAGACCCCGCCAAATTGCATGCACTATGCAAATCAACCGCAATCGGGTTGCCCTTCGATACCCCATGGGCACCCACTCAGACAAAGAAGACAGCGATCATGACCTACCGCTCCGGCCGCCACTTCCTGCAGATCCCTGGCCCGACCAATGTGCCTGACCGGGTGCTGCGCGCCATCGATGCGCCGACCATGGACCATCGCGGGCCGGAATTCGGTGTGCTGGGCAAATATGTGCTGGAAGGTCTGAAGCCGATCTTCAAGACGAAGAACCCGGTGATCATCTTCCCGGCCTCGGGTACCGGCGCGTGGGAGGCAGCATTGGTCAACACCCTGTCGCCCGGCGACAAGGTGCTGATGGTGGAAACCGGCCAGTTCGCCACCCTGTGGCAGGAGATGGCGGACCGCCTCGGCTTGACCGTCGAGTTCGTTGCCGGTGACTGGCGCAGCGGCGTCGATCCGAAGCTGATCGAGGCCAAGCTGAAGGAAGACAAGGGCCACACGATCAAGGCGGTCTGCGCCGTCCATAATGAGACCTCGACCGGTGTGACCAGCCGCATCGGGCTGATCCGTAAGGCGATCGACGCCGCTGGCCATCCGGCGCTGTATCTGGTCGATACGATTTCCTCGCTGGCTTCCATCGACTACCGGCATGACGAATGGGGCGTGGATGTCACCGTCTCCGGCTCGCAGAAGGGGCTGATGCTGCCGCCGGGCCTGTCCTTCAACGCGATCAGCGACAAGGCCATCGCCGCCTCGAAGAAGGCCGGCCTCACCAAATCCTACTGGGACTGGGCGCCGATGCTGGCAGCCAACGAGAAGGGCTATTTCCCCTACACGCCAGCGACCAACCTGCTGTACGGGCTGAAGGAAGCCATCGACATGCTGATGGAGGAAGGGCTGGACAATGTGTTCGCCCGCCACGACCGCCATGCCGAGGCGACGCGCCGCGCGGTGCGCGGCTGGGGGCTGGAAATCCTGGCGAAGAACCCGGAGGAATATTCCAGCGCGCTGACCGCTGTGCTGATGCCCGAGGGGCACAATGCGGATGCGCTGCGCAAGGTGATCCTGGACAAGTTCGACATGTCGCTGGGCGCCGGCCTCGGCAAGGTCGCCGGCAAGGTGTTCCGCATCGGCCATCTGGGCGATTTCAACGACCTGACGCTGGCCGGCACCCTGTCGGGCGTCGAGATGGGGCTGAAGCTGGCCGGCGTGCCAATCAAGGCAAGCGGCGTGGCCGAGGCTCTGGCTTATCTGGGCGAGGCGAACACCGGGGCCAAGAGCGCGGCAGCCTGAGTACGGTAAACAAATAAAATGCGCGACAACTAATGATGGCGAGGCACACCGAAATACAAGCATAATCGGATGGAAGAGCCGGCACCAAGACCGGCCCCATGCATCAACAGGAGATGGAGGAAACGTCATGAGGAAACTGTTCATCGCGGGCGCCCTGCTGGGTGGTGGGCTGATAGCCGGTGGGCTGGCGGCGCCGGCCCAGGCACAGATGGAGCTGAAATTTGGCCATGTCGGCGGGCCGGGCTCGCTGTTCGAGATTTCGGCCAACGAGTTCGCCCGCCGCGCCAACGAGAAGCTGGGCGGCAAGGCGAAGGTCGTCACCTTCGGCTCCAGCCAGCTCGGCGGCGACAAGGAGCTGCTGCAGAAGCTGCGGCTCGGCACGGTGGAGTTCGCCCTGCCCTCGACCGTCATGTCGTCCGAGGTCGATGCGTTCGGCATGTTCGAGATGCCGTATCTCGTGAAGAACCGCGAGCATATGAAGAAGATCGAGAAGGAGGTGGTGTGGCCCTCCCTCGCGCCGATGGCCGAGGCCAAGGGCTACAAGATCCTCGCGGTGTGGGAGAACGGTTTCCGCCACATCACAAACAATGTCCGCCCCATCGTGAAGCCGGAAGACCTGAAGGGCGTGAAGCTGCGCACGCCGAAGGGCAAGTGGCGCGTGAAGATGTTCCAGAGCTATGGCGCCAACCCGTCGCCGATGGCGCTGTCGGAAGTGTTCGTCGCCCTGCAGACCGGCGTGATGGACGGGCAGGAAAACCCGCTGACGCAGATCTACTCCACCAAGTTCCAGGAAGTGCAGAAGTACCTGTCGATGACCGGCCATGTCTACACGCCGGCCTACATCGTGGCAGGCGTGCGCAAGTGGGAATCGCTGCCGGAGGATGTCCGCAAGGCGCTGAGCGAGGCTGCCATGGAAACCCAGCCCTACGTCTATGAGCAGGCGGCGAAGCTGGAGGACGACCTGCTGGCCAAGATCAAGGCCGCCGGTGTGCAGGTGAACGAGGCCGATAAGGACGCCTTCATCGCTGCCAGCAAGGAAGTCTATGCCGAATTCGGCAAGGATGTGCCGGCCGGTGGCAAACTGGTCGATCAGGCCGTTGCCCTTGGGGCCGGATTGTAACCCCCCTACCAGAACGCCCTGTCGGCTGACGCCGGCAGGGCTTTTTTTTGCCCGCCCCGCCTCCCTTTTCCGCCAAACAAGGATCGCCCGCTTTGTTCGCCGCCTTGAGAACAGTCTTTGAAAAGACCCTGACGGCTTTCGTCATCTTCCTGCTCGCCAGCCTGACGGTGATCATCGTCATGGGCGTCACCTACCGGAAAATGGGCTGGTCGCTGGTCTGGTACGACGAGGTCGCCTCGATCATGCTGGCCTGGCTGACCTATTACGGGGCCTCGCTGGCGGCGCTGAAGCGCGCCCATATCGGCTTTCCCGGCCTGGTGAACGCAATGCCGCCGCAGCTGCGGATCACCGCGGTGCTGTTCGCCGAGGCCTGCGTCATCGGCTTCTTCGCCATCCTCGCCTGGTTCGGCTGGGAGGTGCTGCAGATCTTGCAGGGCGACACGCTGGTCACCCTGCCGAACGTGACCACCGCCTTCACCCAGTCGGTCATCCCCATCGGCGGCGTGCTGTTCATAATGGCACAGCTGTTCAGCCTGCCCGAGGTGCTGGCGCAGGCGCGCGGCGGCGGCATCGTCGATCATGAGCAGAAGCAGCTTGAGGAGGCGCTGCGATGATCGTCGCCGTCATGTTCGTGGCGCTGGTCGCCCTCATCCTGCTGAACGTCCCCATCGCCATCTCGCTCGGCATCGTCGCCATGTCGGCGATGATCTATTCCTCGGGCATGGATGCGATGCTGAATGCGGCGCTGGTGCTGTTCAACGGCGCCACCAGTTTCCCGCTGCTGGCGATCCCGCTGTTCATCCTGGCCGGCGCCATCATGAACTCCTCCAGCCTGTCGCGGCGGCTGATCGCCTTTGCCTCGGCGCTGTTCGGCTTCGTGCGCGGCGGCCTGGCCATGGTGAATATCGGCACCTCGCTGTTCTTCGCGGAAATCTCCGGCTCGGCGGTGGCCGATGTCGCCGCCATGGGCTCGATCCTGATCCCGGCGATGAAGAAGAAGGGCTACCCGAAGGAGTTCGCGGCCGCCGTTACCTCCTCCTCGGCGACGCTGGCGGTCATCATCCCGCCCTCGATCCCGATGATCCTCTATGCCGTGATGGCCGATGCGTCGGTGGTGCAGATCTTCGTCGCCGGCATCGTGCCGGGCATCCTGGGCGGCGGTGGCATGATGGGCCTCGCCTACTGGTATGCCCGCCGCTACAACTACCCGGTCGAGGAAGTGTTCAGCCTGCGGCGCCTGAAGGAAACCTTCCGCGACGCCGCCTGGGCCTTCCTGCTGCCGCTGATCATCCTGGGCGGCATCTTCGGCGGCTGGGTCACGGCGACCGAAGGGGCTGGCCTGGCCGTGCTGGCGGCGCTGTTCATCGGCGGCGTGATCTATCGCGAACTGGACGTTCGGCACCTCTACAATTCGATGATGGAAGGCGCGATCCAGACCGCCGTCGTCATGCTGCTGGTCGCGACCTCCGCCCTGCTCGGCGTCTATCTGACGGAACAGCAGATTCCGCAGCAGCTGGCCCTGTGGCTCTCCTCCATCACCAGCGACAAGTACGCGGTGTTGGCGATCCTGAACGTGTTCTTCCTGATCATCGGCCTGTTCCTGCACTCCGCCGCCGCGATCATCCTGGTCGTGCCCATCGTCATGCCGCTGGTGAATGCGGTCGGCATCGATCCGGTGCATTTCGGCCTGGTGGTCACGCTGAACCTGGGCATCGGCCAGCAGACCCCGCCGGTCGCCAGCGTGCTGATGACCTCCTGTTCCATCGCCAAGGCGGATATGTGGGCGGTGACCCGGGTGAACCTGCCCTTCATCGGGGTTCTGCTCGCCATCCTGATGCTGGTAACCTATGTGCCGGCCGTGCCGATGGCGCTGGTCGAGCTGTTCTACCGTTGAGAATGAGTAATTAGGAAATCATGCCCGCACGGCAGAAGGGGCCGCTGTCCGGCCTGAAAGTCATCGAACTGGCGCACATCATGGCAGGGCCGGTCTGCGGCCTGATGCTGGCTGACATGGGTGCCGACGTGGTGAAGGTGGAGAAGGTGCCGGGCGGCGACGATGCCCGCCGCTTCGTGCCGCCCTTCATCGGGGACGAGCCCGCCGCCTACATGATGATGAACCGCAACAAGCGGGGCGTCGCCCTCGACTTGAAGACCGAGACCGGCAAGCAGGCGGTGCGCCGGCTGCTGGAGGGCGCCGATGTGGTGATCGAGAATTACCGCATGGGCACGATGGAGAAGCTGGGCCTCGGCTATGAGGAGCTGCGCAGGATCAATCCCGGCCTGATCTATTGCGAGATTTCCGGCTTCGGCCGCACCGGCCCCTATGCCGACCGCGGCGGCTTCGACCTGATTGCCCAGGGCATGAGCGGCCTGATGAGCATCACTGGCGAGGGCGAGGGCCGCCCGCCGGTGAAGGTCGGCGCGCCGGTCACCGACATCACGGCGGGCATCATTGCCGCCATGGGCGTGCTGGCCGCCTATACCAGCCGGCTGCAGACCGGCCAGGGCCAGAAGGTCGACACCTCGCTGTTCGAGGCCGGCATCGTCCATACCTACTGGCAGTCGGCGATCTGCTTCGCCACCGGCGAGACGCCGCAGCCCATCGGCTCCGCCCATCCGCTGAACGCGCCCTACCAGGCCTTCCCGACACAGGATGGCTGGATCAATATCGGTGCCGCCAACCAGGCGAACTGGGAGCGGCTGCTGAAGGCCATCGAGGCGCCGCAACTGAACGACGACCCGCGCTTCTCCAGCAATGCCAGCCGGATGACCAACCTGCCGGCGCTGGTCGAGATCCTGAACCCGATCTTCCGGACCCGCCCCACATCTGACTGGCTCGCCCGGCTGGAAGCCGTCGGCCTGCCCGCCGGCCCGGTCCTGACCATCCCGGAAATGCACCGCGACCCGCAGGCGCTGGCGCGCGGCGTCATCACCGAAGTCGAGCATTCGACGCTCGGTGCGGTGAAGACCATCGGCTTGCCAATCGCCTTTTCCGGCACGCCCGGCGGGCCGCAATCTGGCGCCCCGGTCTATGGCGAACACACCGCCGAAGTGCTTAGCGAGGCCGGCTACAGCGAGGCGGAAATCGCAGAGATGCTGGCCAGCGGCGCGGCACGCGGGACCGCGACAAGCTGACGCCCGCCCCCTTTCAATCGAAGTGAAGCTTCCTATGTGGAAGTCATGTTTCCGGAACCCCAAGGAGGTTTCCCATGACTACCACTCCCTTCCTGTTCGTCGTGACCGGCCATACCGACCTCGGCGACACCGGGCGGAAGACCGGCTTCCATTTCGAGGAGCTGAGCACCCCCTACTACATCCTGCGCGACGCGGGCTATGAGGTGATCTTCGCCTCGCCCGCCGGTGGCGAGGTGAAGGCCGATCCCGGCTCGCTGAAGCCGCAGGGCGAGAATGCCGATTCCGTTGACCGCTTCCTGGCCGACGAGAAGGCAATGCAGGCGCTGAAGACCACGATACGCACCGATGCCGTCAAGGCGGTGGAGGTTTCCGGCATCTACCTGCCGGGCGGCCACGGCACCATGTGGGACCTGCCGCAGGACACAGCGCTGGCAAAGCTGGTGGGCGAACTGGACGCCGCCGGCAAGCCGGTTGCCGCCGTCTGCCATGGCCCGGCGGGCCTTGTTGCCGCCAAGCGGCCGGATGGCACGCCGGTGGTGAAGGGCCGGCGCGTGAACAGCTTCACCGATGCCGAGGAACGCAAGGTGGAGCTGGAGGATGTCGTGCCCTTCCTGCTGGAATCGAAGCTGAAGGAGCTTGGCGCCCAGTTCGAGAATGCCGGCCTGTTCGAGGCGCATGTCGCCCGCGACGGCAATCTCATCACCGGGCAGAACCCGGCCTCCGCGAAACGGCTGGGTGAGGCCCTGCGCAGCGCCCTGCTGGCAAACGCCCGCCAGGCTGCGGAATAATCAGCCAATCCTGACGGAGACGCTGCCGACGCCAGACAGGGTGGCGACGATCTCGCCGCCCTGCGGTGCGGGCAACATGCCGATATAGGAGCCGGTGGTGACCACCTGCCCGGCCCGGATGGGCTGGCCGCGTGCGATCAAATTGTTCGCCGCCCACAGCGCCAGCCATCGCGGGTCGCCAGCAGGGTTGCCACCGGTCTTCTCGATCATTGTCTTGCCGTCGATGGTCACGTTGGCCGTGATAGCCTTCAGATCCATCCCCTGCCAGTCGCGCAGCGCCGGCCCGACGACCAGCGCACCGTTCAGCTGGAAATCGGCCAGCTTGCTGAACGGATCGAGCTTTTCGATATCAGCAAACCGGCTATCGACGATCTCGATGGCCGGATGCGCGCTCTCGATGGCCGACAGGATCGTTGCATCGTCATAGGGCGAACCTGCGGCTGGCAGGTCGCGGCCGAAGCGGAAGGCAACCTCCGCCTCGATGATGACGATGTTGAACCGGTCACGCGGCACGCGCGTGCCATCGGCCAGCACATCCGACTGCTGAACTGGTGCGGCGAGCGGCGAATCAGACGGCGATTTCGCACCGATCTTCCACGCACCCACCGGCCCCAGCGCCTGCGTCACGCCATCCTGCACCGCATAGGCCTCTGCTACCGACCCCGGCTTCGCCCCTTCCGGCAGTGCCGCAAGTCGCGTGCGACTGCGACGGGCCTCCAGCAGTGCAGCGACAGCGGCATCGGGTCGAAACATGGGCGGCCTCCCGGCTCTATTGCTGGTCGTTCAGATGGCAGGCAGAGAAGCGGCCGGGCGCGATCTCCCGCAGTGCCGGAACTTCCACCTTGCAGCGCGCATGGGCATGCGGGCAGCGCGGGTGGAAATGACAGCCCGGCGGCGGGTCCAGCGGCGAGGGAATCTCACCCTTGATCGGCTCGAAGACCCGGCGTCCCGGCTCCAGCCTCGGCACCTCGGCCAGCAGCGCCTGGGTGTAGGGATGGTTCGGCGCCTTGAACAGCTCGTCCGTCGGCGCGCTCTCCACCACCCGGCCAAGATACATGATGACCACGCGGTCACTCAGATGCTCGACCACGCCCAGATCATGGCTGATGAACAGGTAGGTGAGGTCGAACTCCTCACGAAGCCGCATGAACAGGTTCAGCACCTGCGCCTGGATCGACACGTCGAGCGCGGCCACCGCCTCGTCGCACACCAGGAAGTCCGGATTCACCGCGAGCGCCCGGGCGATGCCGATGCGCTGGCGCTGACCGCCGGAGAACTGGTGCGGGTAGCGCTTCTTGAAGCTGGGATCGAGACCGACGCGGGACAGCAAATCATCGATAAAGCCGTCCATCTCCCCGCGCGGCACGATGCCGTGCACCTTCGGCGCCTCGCCGACGATCTCCTCCACCCGCAGGCGCGGATTGAGCGAACTCATCGGGTCCTGGAAGATCATCTGGACCTTCAGCTGGACATCCTTCGCCTCGGCGCCGGTCAGGCTGTTCACCTCCCGCCCGCGATAGAAGACCTGTCCCTCAGTCGCGTCATGGATGCCGGCGACGACACGGCCCAGCGTGGACTTGCCGCAGCCGGATTCGCCGACCAGGCCGACCACTTCGCCTTTCTTCACCGACAGGCTGACGCGATCGACCGCATGCACGACCTCCTCGCGCATGCTGCCGCCCAGCCGGTTCACGATCTTGGCCGCCAGGTCCAGCCGCTTCGTAAAGCGCTTGGTGACGTCCTTCAGTTCAATGATGGGGGCTTCGGCGGTCATGCCGCGTCCTCCAGATGCGGGTGCTGGCAGCGGGCGAACCGCCCGGGCATATGTTCGACCATCTCAGGTGCGGCGAGGCAGGACTCGTCAGCACGCGGACAGCGCGGACGGAACGGGCATCCCTCCGGCAGGGCAAAGGGCGGCGGCGCCATACCGGGAATCTGCCGCAGAGGCTGGCCGCGCGGATTACGCGACGGCACCGAGCCGATCAGCCCGCGCGTATAGGGATGCACAGAGTTCTCGATCACATCATCCACCGCCCCGCGCTCCACGATGCGGCCGGCATACATGACGCACAGCTCGTCGGCGAGGCCGGCCACAACGGACAGGTCATGGGTGACCCAAAGCAGCCCCATATCCTGCTCGCGCACCAGCTTCTGCATCTCGTACAGGATCTGCGCCTGGATCGTCACGTCCAGCGCTGTCGTCGGCTCGTCGGCGATGATCAGGTCCGGCTTGTTCAGCAGTGCGATGGCGATGGCCACACGCTGGCGCATGCCGCCGGAGAACTGATGCGGATAGGCGTTCAGCCGCTCGTCCGGCGACGGGATGCCGACCTGGCCCAGCGCATCGCGGGAACGCTGCCGCGCGGTCTCGCGGTCCACATCCTCATGCGCCAGGATGGTCTCGATCATCTGCGTGTCGATGCGCAGGACCGGGTTCAGCGTCATCATCGGGTCCTGGAAGATCATCGCGATGTGCCGCCCGCGGATCTTCCGCATCTCCGACTCGGGCAGCCCGACAAGCTCCCGCCCGCGATAGAGGATGCTGCCGCTGACCACCCGGCCGGGCGGATCGACCAACCCCATGATGGAAAAGCCGGAAACCGACTTGCCGGAGCCGCTTTCGCCCACCAGCCCCATCACCTTGCCACGGCCGATTTCGAAGGACACATCGTCCACCGACTTGACGACGCCCGCCTTGGTGAAGAAGTGGGTCTTGAGATTCTCGACCTTCAGAACCGCGTCGGTCATCGCTGGAGCCTCGGATTCAGGATATCGCGCAGCTGGTCGCCGACCAGATTGATGGCGACGATGGTGATGAGCAGCGCCACGCCGGGGAAGAAACTGATCCAGTAACGGCCGGACAGCAGGTAGTTGAAGCCGTTGGAGATCAGCAGACCCAGCGACGGCTCGGTGACCGGCAGGCCGATGCCGAGGAAGCTGAGCGTCGCTTCCAGCGCAATGGCGTTCGCCACCTGCACCGTGCCGATGACGATGACCGGCGGCAGGCAGTTCGGCAGCAAGTGCCGGAAGATGATGCGCGGCGTGGACAGCGCCAGGCAGCGCGCCGATTCGATATATTCCTTGCGGCGTTCGACCAGCGCGGCACTGCGCGAGGTGCGGGCGTAATAGGCCCACTGCACGATGATCAGCGCCAGGATAACCTTGTCGACGCCGCGCCCCAGGATCGCCAGGAGCATCAGCGCGACCAGGATGGCCGGGAAGCTGAGCTGCAGATCGACGATACGCATGATGATCGTCTCGATCTTGCCGCCGAAATAGGCGGCGGTAAGACCCAGCGAGGTGCCGATGATCAGGGCGAAGAAGCCGCTGAGGATGCCAACGGTCAGGCTGATGCGCAGGCCGTAGAAGATGCCGCTCAGCATGTCACGGCCCTGGCCATCGGTACCCAGCCAGTAGGTCATGCCGGTATAGCTCTCCGACCCCGGCGGCATCTTCGAATCCATGATGTCGATCTGCGTCAGATCGAACGGGTCCTGTGGCGATATCCAGGGCGCGAAGACGGCGACCAGGATGATCGCGACCAGCGTGATCAGGCCGACGACCGCCAGCTTGCTCTCGCAGAAGCTGGAGAACAGCCGGCGCCATGGCGGGATCGCCTTGGCCTTGGCGGCCTCAGGCGCCGAATCCGGGCCGGGCACACCGGCGATGATGTCTGTCGTCTCGGCGCTCATGACTTCATATCCGACAGGCGAACGCGGGGGTCGAGGATCGAGTAGAGGATATCGACCACCAGGTTGATGGTGATGAACATCAGCACGATGACGATCAGGTAGGACACGATCACCGGCCTATCGAGGACGAAGATCGAATCGATGATCAGCTTGCCGATGCCCGGCCAGGCGAAGATCGTCTCGGTAACGACGGCGAAAGCGATCACCGACCCCAGCTCCAGGCCGATGACGGTGACCAGCGGGATCAGGATGTTCTTCAGCACATGCACGAAGATGACCCGGCCAGTGGACAGGCCCTTGGCGCGCGCGAACTTCACATAGTCCAGCAGCAGCGTCTCACGCATGCCCGCACGGGTCAGGCGGATCACCAGCGACATCTTGAACAGCGCCAGGTTCAGGGCCGGCAGCAGCAGATGGCTCCACCCCTCCAGCGAGAACAGCGTCGATTCTATGCCAAGGAAGCTGGCTGTCGGGCCGCGGCCGCCGGCAGGCAGCCATTGCAGGAACACGGCGAAGACCATGATCAGCATCAGGCCCTGCCAGAAATTCGGCAGAGAGAAACCGAGGATCGAACCGGCCATGATGGAGCGGCCGGCCACACTCTCGGGCCGCAGGCCCGCCCACATGCCCAGTGGAATGCCGACAAGGATGGACAGCAGCATGGCGGCGAAAGCCAGTTCAAGCGTCGCCGGAAGGCGCGCGAACACCAGGCTCAGCGCCGGTTCGTTGAAGACGAAGGATTTTCCGAGGTCGCCCTGCAGCATATTGCCAAGGAAGACGAAATACTGCTCCCACAGGGGACGGTCGAGACCCAGCGCACGGACGGCGCGGTCATATTCTTCCTGGGAGGCATCGGCGGAAATCAGGATATCGATCGGGTTGCCGATGGCATAGACACCCGCAAAAACGATCACCGTCATGACGGCGATCAGCAGAACGCTCTGCATCAACCGTCGCAGAATGAAAACGCTCATGCCTTGGGCAGCTCCCTTGGGCGCGCGTGACCTGGGTAAAAGGGCAACAGGCGTAAGGCCTGCCTTTATCACGCCGTGAGGGGAAGGGCCCGAAGACCCTTCCCCCTTTCGGCGATAACGGGCGGTTTAGTTGCCCATCTTCACGTAGGTAGCAAGGGTCCCCTGGTCGGAACGGCCGACATAGGTCAGGCCCTTCTTGGTCGCCCAGGTGGAGACCTCGTAATGCAGCGGGATCAGGCCGACATCGCTCATCGCGATCTCGGTCGCCTTCTGCAGCAGCTTCTCACGCGCCGCGTCATCGACGGTGACCAGCGCCTGGGCGAGGGTCTCGTCGAACTCCTTGTTGGAGTAACGGCCACGGTTGGACGGGCCCATGCCCGCCGCCTTGTCATAGGTCGCCAGCAGCGACTTCAGCGGCGAGGAAGCCTCACCCGTGCCGGAACCCCAGCCAACCAGCAGCAGGCTGAATTCCAGCTTGGATGCGCGGCTGAAGAAGGTCGAGCGCGGCATGGTGTCGACCGCCGCCTCGATGCCGATGCGGCTCAGCATCTGCGCCACCGCCTGAACGATCTGCGCGTCGTTGATGTAGCGGTCGTTCGGGCCATGGATGGTCAGCTTGAAGCCGTCCGGATAACCGGCATCGGCCAGCAGCTTCTTGGCACCCTGCGGGTTGTAGGTCGGCACGGCGATGTTCGGGCTGACACCGAAGAAACCCTTCGGCAGCAGCTGGCCGGCCGGAATGGCAACGCCTTCCATGACGCGGTCAACGATGGCCTGGCGGTTGATCGCCATGGAGATCGCCCGGCGGACATTGACGTCCTTGAACGGGTTCTTGATCTCCTTGCCGTCCTTGCCCGTCGCATGCGGGGTGACGTCACGGTCGCTGTCGATGTGCAGGTAGATCACGCGGTTGGAGACCGCCTGCGAGATCGCGACATTGGCGTTGCTCTTCAGCTGCGCGATGTCGGCGGTCGGCACGCCGTCCACCAGATCGACGTCACCCGACAGCAGCGCCGCGACGCGAGAGGCGGCGTTGGTGATCGGACGGAAAGTGACCTTGTCGAAGGTCGGCTTGTCGCCCCAGTAGTTTGGGTTGGCTTCCAGCACGATGGACTGGCCCGGCGTGAAGCTGACCAGCTTGTAAGGGCCGGCGCCAATGGCGGCCTTGCCGCTGTTGTAGTCAGCGGTCGTCGCACCCTCGCCATGCTTCTTGCTGACGATGCGAATGGTGCTGATGTCGTTCGGCATCAGCGGATAGGGCTCTTCAGTGATGAAATGGACCGTGTGCGGGTCCACGATCTTCACTTCCTTGATCGGCTTCGTGTAGATGCCGAAGCTGGACGGGCTGTCCGGCACATTGCCGGCGCGGCTGATGGTGAAGGCCACATCTTCCGCCGTGAAGGGCGAACCGTCGTGGAACTTCACGCCCTGACGCAGCTTGAATTCCCAGGTGGTGTCGTTGATCGGCTTCCAGGACAGCGCCAGCCCCGGCTTCAGCTGCTGGGTCTCGTCCTGCTCGATCAGCGCGCCGAAAATATGCGTCGCGAGCGCGTTGTTCGGCGACAGATTGTGATAGTGCGGATCGATCGATGTCGGTTCCGTGGAAAGAGCGATCTTAAGCTCGGCCGCCGACGCCGCGACCGGCGCGACCAGGACCGATAGCGCCGTAAACATGCCGGCGACTGTGTACATTAAAGGTCGCATTAAGGACCCTCCTGATTGTTCTGAACCCTGACTAGCCTCCAATGTCCGCCACGCACAATTCCGTCAGTTGCAATCGCCATTAGTGACACAGCTATCGGAATGCGATAAAATCGTAACGAACGACGGTGATCGTGTGACAAGCCTACAGCTTTGTCAACGCGCCTGCCAGCCTGCCACGAAAGACCTCCGTTCGAAAGGCAAACCCGATGCGCGAGACCTCAACGCAAGCGCCTGTATTTGCTGCCGAAACGCAACAGCAGGAAGACGAGCGCACCGACCCGCTGTTCGTGAATTCGCTGGGCAAGGGGCTGGCCGTGCTGCAGGCCTTCGGCAGCGACTGGGACGCGCTGGGATTGCGGGAAATCGCCCAGCGTACCGGCCTCAACACCAGCGCCGCCCAGCGCTTCACCCACACGCTGACCCAGCTTGGCTATCTGAAGAAGGACGAAAAGACGCGGCGCTACCGCCTGGGCCCACGCATGCTGAACTTCGCCTATTCCTATCTGCGCGCGAACCCGCTCTACGATGTCGCCATCCCCATCGTCATCTCGGTGCGCGACGAATGGCAGGAAACGGTGAACGTGTCGGTCATGGACGATACCGATGCGGTGGTGGCGATCCGCATGCCAAGCCAGCGGCGGATCAACTCCAACACCGCCATCGGCCGCCGCATGCCGGCCTTCTGCGTTTCCACCGGCCGCGCCATGCTGGCCTGGCTGCCGCCGGAGGAGCGCACCGCGATCCTCGACCGCACCGATTTCGTGAAGCTGACCTCGCACACCATCACCGACCGCGCGGCGCTGGAGGCGGAACTTGACCGCATCCGGCAGGACGGGTTCGCCGGCGTAGAGGAAGAAGCCGACCTTGGCGAGCTGGCCGTCGCGGCGCCGATCCTCGATGGCGACCGCAAGCCGATCGCGGCGCTGGGCATCACCACCTCGACAGCGTACTGGACCATGGCACAGGCGCGCGAAAAGCTGTCGCCCATCGTGCAGCAGGCGGCCACCGCAATCAGCCGGTCGCTGCAGGGCTGGCACGGCTTCTGAGGGAACTGCTTGCCCTGTGCAGTCCTGTCATTCGCGCAAGACTATGGCAGAGTGGATGAAACGCGCCTAACGTGGCGCATCCCTCTCGCAAGCCAAGACGAACGGAACCCGTGAGCACCGCCGAATACAAGGTCGAGCTGACCGCGCCCGACATCAGCGCCTACCGCGCCGGCAATACCGGCATCGATTACGCAACCACCTTCGACAGCGGCAAGCCCGGCCCGCATGTGATGGTGAATGCCGTCACCCACGGCAACGAGCTTTGCGGTGCCATCGCCCTCGATTACCTGTTCCGCAACGACATCCGCCCGAAACAGGGCAAGCTGACCTTCAGCTTCGCCAATGTGGAGGCCTATCTCAGCTTCGATCCCGCCAACCCCACCGCCTCGCGTTTCGTCGAGGAGGATTTCAACCGCATCTGGTCGGAAGAGGTGCTGGACGGGCCGCGCGACAGTGTGGAGCTGCGCCGCGCCCGGCAGATGCGGCCGCTGATCGACAGCGTGGATTACCTGCTCGACATTCATTCGATGCAGCACCCGACCGCCCCGCTGATGCTGTGCGGGCCGCTGGAAAAGGGCATCACACTGGCCCGCGCGCTGAAACATCCGGAGATCGTGGTGTCCGACAAGGGCCACGCCGCGGGAAAGCGGCTGCGCGACTATCGTTTCTTCGGCGACCCGAACGATCCGCGCAACGCGCTGCTGATCGAATGCGGCCAGCATTGGGAAAAATCCAGCCAGACCGTCGCCCTGGACAATGCGCTGCGCTTCCTGGCCCATTACGGCACGATCGACCGGGAGGTGATGGAGCGCCACCTCTCCACACAGGAGCTGACGCCGCAGAAGGTGATCCAGGTCACCGACCCGATCACGGTGAAAAGCGACAGTTTCCGCTTCGTCGCCGACTATAAGGGGCTGGAAGTCATCGAGAAGAAGGGTTCGCTGCTCGGCCATGACGGCGACGAGCCGGTCTATACCCCACATGACCGCTGCGTGCTGATCATGCCGTCGCGCCGGCTGACCAAGGGCCAGACCGCCGTGCGGCTGGGGCGCTTCCTTGACTGAGGACACGCAGAAAGAATCTATAGGCGGCAAGGGTCCGGCGAAGCTCTGGCAGATCGCCCTGGCGCTCGCCATCGGCGCCATCGGCGGCTATATCTTCCTGATGCTGCGCCTGCCGCTGGCCTGGATGATGGGCGCGATGGTGTTCACCACTGCCGCCGCCATCGCCGGCGTGCCGATCCGCATGGCGATGAAGCTGCGCACCGCCTTCCTTGCCATCCTGGGCGTCATGCTGGGCAGCGCCTTCCGCCCGGACATCATCGACCAGCTGGGGCAGTGGATCGTCAGCGCCATCGGCATCGTCGCCTATGTCAGCCTCGCCGGCTGGCTGGTCTATCAATATTACCGGCGCTTCAGCGGCTACGATCAGGCGACCGCCTATTTCGCCGCCTCGCCTGGCGGCCTGTCGGAAATGATCATGATGGGCACGGCGATGGGCGGCGACGAGCGCATCATCTCGCTGACGCATGGCGCTCGCATCCTGCTGGTGGTGCTGACAGTGCCGCTGTTTTTTCGCTATTTCCTAGGCTACGAGCCGCCGCCGCGCGGCGTGACCGGCATCTCGATCCTGGATATGCCGCTCTATGACCTGACGCTGCTCGGCCTGTGCGCGATCATCGGCGCTTTCCTCGCCAAGCTGGCGCGGCTGCCGGCCTCGCTGCTGGTCGGGCCGATGCTGTGTAGTGCGGCCATCCATCTGGCCGGGCTGACATCGCACGCCCCGCCCTTCGAGCTCGTTACCGTCGCGCAGATCGTGATCGGCAGCGCCATCGGTTGCCGCTTCGCCGGTACGAAACTCGCCCTCGTGCGTCGCACGGTCGGCGTCACCATGATCTCGACCGGGATCCTGCTGGCGGTCACGCTGGTCTTCTCGGTCGGCCTGCATCTGCTGACCGACCTGCCGACGCTGGATATCGTGCTGGCCTTCTCGCCCGGCGGCCTTGCGGAGATGAGCCTGGTCGCACTGGCCGTCGGCGGCGACACCGCCTTCGTCTCCAGCCATCACATATTGCGTATCATCGTTGTCGTGCTGCTGGCGCCACTGGTGTTCCGGCTGTTCGTCCGGCGCTCCGCCCTGCTCAGCCGCCCGAACGCGGCGGACGACTGAGCAGAAGCGCCGCGGCCCTCAGTACATCTTGTACTTCAGGAACTTGCCGCTCATCGTGATGGACACCCGGTCGCCGGCGGGATCAGGCTCGCGCTTCAGATCCATCTTGAAGTCGATGGCGCTCATGATGCCGTCGCCGAACTCCTCCTCGATCAGCGCCTTGAAGGTGCTGCCATAGACATTGACCAGCTCGTAGAAGCGGTAGATCAACGGATCGGTCGGCACCGCCGTCGGCAGCGAGCCGCGATAGGGGACCTGCTGCAGCAGCTTTACCTCGAAATCGTCAAGCCCCAGAAAGGCGCCGACGGCCTTCGCGGCCGGTTCCGGCAAGGGCATCTGCCCCATCAGGGCGGCGGTCGCATATTCCTTCGACAGCCCTTCCGCCTTGGCGGTAATGTCCTTCCACTTCAGGCCCTTGGCAATCTTGATGTCGCGGATCTTCGCGGTCAGCTCTTCACGAGTCATCGTTCTGTCTTCCCTGATTTTCTTGATTTGCGGTAATGGTCAGCGGCCAGCGGACTTGACCTCCAGCGGGGCTTCCCCGGCGGAAATCGGGCGCGCCGGCGGCTGGCCGACGCCGGGTTTGGTGATCGGCGGGTGTTTCGGGTCATAGCCGGGTGCCGACAGCTCCGCCTTGAAGCTGTTGGCGCGATTCACCAGGAACTCCAGCAGGTGGTTGCGCATCGGGTAATAGTGCGGGTGCCGATGCATGTCCTGGCGGGTGCGGCCCTTAGGCAGCGTGTTCTCCACGATCTCGCAGACCCGTGCCTGCGGGCCGTTGCTCATCAGCACGATCTTGTCGGCCAGCAGGATCGCCTCGTCGATATCGTGGGTGATCATGAAGCTGGTCTGCTGCGTGGCGCCGCAGATCGCCACCAACTCGTCCTGGAGCGAGCCGCGCGTCAGCGCGTCCAGCGCGCTGAACGGCTCGTCCATCAGCAATATGTCCGGCTCGATGGCCAGCGCCCGGGCGATGCCGACGCGCTGCTTCATGCCGCCAGACAGCTGCGAGGGCTTCTTCAGCTCGCTGCCGGTCAGATGCACCAGGTCGATATATTTCTGGCAGTGCGCGCGCACCTTCGCCTTGTCCCAGCCGGGATAGCGGGACCGCACGGCGAAGGCGATATTGCCCATTACGCTGAGCCACGGCAGCAGCGCGTGATGCTGGAAGATGACGGCCCGGTCGAGGCTGGGGCCGGTGATTTCCTTGCCGCCGACGATGATGCCGCCGCCGCTTGAGTCGTCCAGCCCCGCCAGGATGTTCAGCAAGGTGGTCTTGCCGCAGCCGGAATGGCCGATCAGGCAGACGAACTCGCCCTTCTCGATGCCGAACCAGATATCGTCGAACACGGTGACGGAGTCGCCGCCGCGCGGCGGCGGGAAGGTCTTGCGCAGACCCTCGATGCGGATATGGGCCATGCTGCCGCCCCTCTATTCCTGATAGGCGACAAGGCGGGCGAACCAGCCGAGCACCTGGTCCAGCACCATGCCGATCACGCCGATGGCCAGGATGGCGATGATCACGTTGGTGATGGAAAGATTGTTCCACTCGTTCCAGACGAAGTAGCCAATGCCGGTACCGCCCACGAGCATCTCCGCCGCCACGATGACCAGCCAGGCGATGCCGATGGAAATGCGCACGCCGGTCATGATGGTGGGCGCCGCCGCGGGCAGGATGACAGCAATCGCTGTCCGCAGCTGGCCGACCTCCAGCGTGCGCGCGACGTTCAGCCATTCCCGCCGGACCGACGCCACGCCAAACGCGGTGTTCAGCAGCATCGGCCAGACCGAGCAGATGAAGATGACGAAGATCGCCGACAGGTTGCTGTCCTTGATCGTGTAGAGGGCCAGCGGCATCCAGGCGAGTGGCGAGATCGGCTTCAGCACCTGGATGTATGGGTCCAGCGCCTTATAGACCAGCGGCGACATGCCGATCAGGAAGCCCAGCGGAATGGCGAGGATGACCGCCAGCCCGAACCCCAGCAGCACGCGCAGGATGGAAAAACCGAGCTGGATGCCGATGCCCTTATCGTTCGGCCCGTTGTCGTAGAACGGGTCGGTGACGTGCTGCCACAGCTTCAGGCCGATCTCCCCCGGCCCCGGCATGGCGGAGGCGCCGGTCACCGCCGTCGCCCCCATCAGCTTGGCATATTCCGGGTCGAGGTCCGCCGCCTTGCCGCCGCCGCTCACCGCCGCCTCCCAGGCGGCGATGAACAGGACGAACAGCAGGACCGAGAGCAACGCCGCCCGCAATCCCAGGGAGAGCTGCATGCGCTAGACCCTCTTGATCGCGAAGCTGGAGATATACTCCTCCGGCTTGGCCGGATCGAAAGCCTTGCCCATGACCGAGAAGCTCTTGGTGGTGGCCGTCGGCGGCGTCAGCCCTACCTCTGCCATCAGCTTGGCGGCATCGGTGGCGAGGAACACCTCCTTGGCGACGCCGGCATAGTCGATCTCGCCGGTGATCTGTCCCCAGCGCTTCATCTGGGTCAGAATCCAGACGGCGAAGCTCTCCCACGGGAAGGGGGCGAAGTCGATGCGGTCGGGCACCTTCTGCACCTTGCCGAGGCCGTCCGCGAAGGTGCCGGTCAGCACCTGCTCTACCACCGTTACCGGCTGGTTCAGGTAATTGGCCGGCGCGATCGCCTCGGCGATCTGCTTGCGGTTCTCCGGCTTGGTCGCGAAGGCCGTGGCGTCGATGATGCCCTTCAGCAGCGCGCGGTAGGTGTTCGGCATGGTGGTGACGAATTCCTTGCTGGCGGCAAAAGCGCAGCACGGGTGGCCGTCCCAGATTTCCTTGGAGAGGATATGGATGAAGCCAACACCGTCATAGACCGCGCGCTGGTTCACCGGGTCGGGCGCCAGGAAGCCATCGAGGTTTTCGGCACGCAGATTGGCCACCATCTCGGGCGGCGGCACGGCGCGGATCTGCACGTCCTTGTCGGGGTCCACTCCATGCTCCGCCAGGTAATAACGCAGCAGGTAATTGTGCATCGAATAGTCGAAGGGCACGGCGAACTTGAAGCCTTTCCAACTCTTCGGATCGCGCTTGTCCTTATGCTTCATCGCCAGGGTGATCGCCTGGCCGTTGATGTTCTCCACCGCCGGCATGGTGTAGGGGATCGGGTTGGAGCCGGCCCCCAGGCTGATCGCCAGCGGCATAGGGGAGAGCATGTGCGCGGCGTCATATTCCTTGTTCAGCGTCTTGTCGCGCACCACGGCCCAGCCGGCGGTCTTGATGACCTCGACATTCAGTCCGTGCTTGGAATAGAAGCCCATCGGATGCGCCATGATGATCGGCGTGGCGCAGGTGATCGGAATGAAGCCTACCTTCAGATCGGTCTTCTCCGGCTTGCCGGTGCCCTGCGCAAAGGCCTCGCGCGCCGCCGCCAGCGGGAAGAACTCGTTGATCGCCGCCAGCGCCGTACCGGCGCCAACCGCCTGCAGGAAGGCGCGCCTTGTCGCATCCTGCGGGAACAGCGCACGGACGATGGCCGCGTCAACCACCCGGCTGTCGCGCGCCTCCTCATCGGCGGCCAGCTTCTGCCGTTCGGCGATATCGTGATCATGCTGGCTGGCATGCTCGCCGCACGAGCAGCCCAGCCGGGCTTTCGGATCAAAGGGATCTTGGAACATGCCGCCTCCACTGTTTTTTTGTTGCAACGCAACACAGCTATAGACAAGGCGCATGCCAGAGAAAAAATCGCGCTATCTCAACGGAATAGATTCTTTATATTGGAATATACTAAGCAACTGCCTGCTAAATTAGCTGCAGGTGCAAAAAATGCATGCACTTGCGAAGATCACACGCATTTCGCGGTCAGGCCGCCATCGACCACCAGTTCCGTGCCGGTGATGTAGCGCGCCTCGTCGGAGGCGAGGAACAGCGCCGCATGCGCCACGTCCCAGGCGTCACCCATGCGGCCCATCGGGCATTGCGCGTCGCGCGCACGGATCATCGCCTCCACATCGCCCGGCTTGCCATAGGCGCCGGTCAGCCCCTCGCGCACCATCGGCGTGTTCATCAGGCCCGGCAGGATGGTGTTGGCGCGGATGCCCTTCGCCGCATATTGCAGCGCCACCGAGCGGGTGAAGGGCACGATGGCGCCCTTGGTCGTGGAATAGACGATATAGGGCACGCCCAGCCAGCGATTGCCGGCAATCGAGCCGATATTGACGATGGCGCCGCCGCCCTGGCGTTCCATCACCGGCAGCACATGCCGGCAGGTCAGATACAGGGAGGTCAGGTTCACCTGCAGCACCTTGTCCCATTCCGCCTCGTCCAGCTCCACCGGGCCGCCCAGCCCCATGATGCCGACATTGTTGTGCAGGATATCGATGCGCCCGAACCGGTCGAGGCAGGCTTCCACCATTGCCCTCACCTGCGCGCTGTCGGTCACGTCGCAGGTATGGGCGGCAATGGTGCCACCCTCGGCCGCGACGATGGCGCGGGTCTCCTCCACCGCCTGGCTGTTGCGGTCGATGGCGAAGATCTGCGCGCCCTCCCGCGCGAACAGCGCCGCGACCGCCTTGCCATTGCCCCAGCCCGGCCCGACCGAGCCAGCCCCGGTGACGATGGCCACCTTGTCCTTCAGCCTGCCGGCCATGGTTTCCTCCCTGTTGGTGACTTTTATTATGGTCTGTCATGCCCGGACTTGATCCGGGCATCCAGGGGCGGTGCCCAGCCCTTAACCCCAGTGCTTGTGGCCCTGGATTGCCGGGTCAAGCCCGGCAATGACAAAGCTATACTCCCCTCCTACACCCCTTCCTTCTCCAGCAGGGCGCGCAGCTCGGTCTTCAGGATCTTGCCGTAATTGTTCTTCGGCAACGCCGCGATGAAGCGGTAGCGCTTCGGCCGCTTGAAGCGGGCGATATTGTCCAGGCATAGCGCGTCCAGCTCCGCCTCCGGCACGCGTCCCCCTTCCCGCGCTACCACGAAGGCCACCACTTCCTCGCCCCAGTCGGCATGCGGCGATCCCACCACCGAGACCTCGGCCACCTGCGGGTGGGTCAGCAGCACCTCCTCCACCTCGCGCGGATAGATATTGGAGCCGCCGGAAATAATGACGTCCTTGGAGCGGTCATGCAGGCTGAGATAGCCATCCTCGTCGAACGAGCCCATGTCGCCGGTATAAAGCCAGCCGCCGGCCAGCGTCTTGGCTGTCGCCTCGGGATTGTTCCAGTAGCCCAGCATGACCGAATCGCCGCGGCAGATGATCTCCCCCACCTCGCCCGGCGGCAGCGTATTGTCGTCGGCATCGACCACGCGCACCTCGACCACGCTCTGCGCCTGCCCGGCCGACGCGATGCGCTGCTCCCAGCGCGGATGATCGCGCATCGCATACTGCGCCTTGGTCATGCCGGTGATGGTCATCGGGCTCTCGCCCTGGCCATAGAGCTGGGCGAGCTTGTTCCCCAGCACATCGAGCGCCTGCTTCACATCGGCCACATACATCGGCGCGCCGCCATAGACGATGGTCTTCAGGTTGCGCAGGTCCGCGCCGCCAATGCCCGGATGATTGACCAGCCGCTTCACCATGGTCGGCGCGGCAAACAGCGTCAGCCCCCGGTGGTGCGGTATGAGGTCCGCCATCTCCGCCGGGTCGAAGCCACCGGAGTCCGGGATCACCTGCGTCGCCCCCATCATCATGTGCGGCAGCATGTAGAGGCCGGAGCCGTGCGACAGCGGTGCCGCGTGCAGAATGGAGTCGCCGGGCGCGATGGCGTCGATATCGACGAAATAGCTGAGGCTCATGGCGCGCAGATTGCGATGGCTCAGCATCGCGCCCTTGGGCCGGCCAGTGGTGCCGCTGGTGTAGAACAGCCAGGCGAGATCGTCGTCGCCCGCCGCCGCCATCGGTACCGGGTCGGCCTGTAGCATCCACCGATGCTCTGGCGTACCGGTGCAGATAATGCGCTCCAGCGCCGGCAACTCGCCCGCCAGCCCGGCGATCACCGGTTCCAGGTCGGATGTCACGAAACACAGCCGCGCACCGCTATGCTCAAGGATGTACTGGAACTCGCGCGCATGCAGCTTGCCGTTGATCGGCACGGCGGCGAGGCCGGCATACCAGATGGCGTAGAACAGCACCACATAGTCTGGGCAGTTCTTCATCGCCAGCGCGACCCGGTCCCCCGGTTGCAGACCCATCGCCTGCAACGCGCCAGCGACGCTGGCTACCGAGCGCGCCATGTCGCGGAAGCCCAGCACCGTGCGCGGTCCCTGCGCCAGCGCTGGATGGTCGCCCAGCCGGTGAGCCGCACGCACCAGCATGCCCGCCAGATTCATGACTCCTCCCGAAATTCTTGTTCTTTTCGGGAAGTCTCGCAGAGCCCGGCGGCAGCGGCAAGCGGCTGCCTCAGTTCGGCAGCGCCTCGATGCGGCGGTCGATCTGTTCGCGCAAGGGGGAGTCCGCCGGCGCCATCTCGCGCAGCTCCGTCCACAGCCGTCGCGCGGTTGCCGTGTCGCCCTTGCGGGCGGCCTCGTTGCCCAGGAAGAACAAGGCCTGCGGGTTGGTGGCGTCCAGCGCGTTCAGCTTGCGCATCACCGCCATGAACTCCTCAGGCATCTCCGCCTCCGGCGTGCCGGGCGGGAACAGGGCCATCGCATAGCCGGTCAGCAACGGCACGCTGTCGGGGAAATGCGTCAGCGCCTCCTCATAGGCGGCGCGTGCCTTCTCCGGCTCGCCCTGAACGCCATAGGCCCGCGTCAGCCTGATCCAGCCATCCTCGTCCTTCGGCTGGTCCTTCAGCCGCTCGGCCAGCCGCTCCACCATGCCCTGCACGAAGGCCGCGCGCTCCTCCGGGCTCATCTGCTGCGCCGCCTCGACATCGGCGCGGCTGGGGCCAGCTGCCGGAGTCTCGCCGCCCCTCTGGCCGGCCATCTGGCCCATCTCCTGCCGCGCGGCCTCCCGCAGAGGCGCGAGGGCAATGCCATTCTCCGCCGCCAGCGACTCCATCCTCGCCGTCAGCATAGTCATCCAGGGGGCATCCGGCGGTGAGATCACCTGCAGCCGGGCCCAATTCTCCAGCGCGGCGCGCGGCTGGCCCGCCTGTTCCGCCGCCAGCCCCAGATAATAGAGCGAGCGCGGATCGCCGGGGCTGGAAGCCAGCACATGCTCGAACACGGTGCGCGCCTCGACCGGGACGATGCCTTGCTGTGCCTGCACCAGCATCTCGGCATAGAGGCCGAAACTCTCCGGGTCGGCCTCCAGATGGGCGGCACGGCGATAGGCCTCGGCACTCTCCTCGAAGCGTTCCATCTGACGCAGCGCATTGCCAAGGCGCAGCCAGGAGGGCCGGTCGGCCGGGTTTTCCTCAAGCCGCGTACGCAGGGCCTGCACCTCGCCGGTCAGCGCGGCACTGCTCTGCGCCACCGCCTGGATTTCCGCCTGCCGGCTGGCCAGCGGCATGTCCGGCGCGCCGGGACTGCCCAGCGTCAGATAGATCAGGACGGACCCCAGCGGCACGATGCCGGCGGCGAGCGCCAGCGCGAAAGCGCGGTAATGCGGCGGCACGGCGCCCGGCCCCACAGCCCCCTGCTGACGGTCCTCGGCCAGCATGCGGCGCTGGATCTCGACCCGCGCGGCGGCAGCCTGGTCCTCGCTGAGTACGCCAGAGGCCAGATCGCGCTCGATCTCCTTCAGCTGTGCCCGATAGACGGTCAGCCCGTAATCGCGCCGGTCCGCGGCGCGGCCTGTTTCGCGCAGCAGCGGCCAGGCCAGCGCGGCAATGGTCGCGGCCGTCAGCAGGCCGATGGCAATCCAGATGATCATTTAGACTCGTCCTCGGCCATCAGCGCGTCGAGCCGCTTGCGCTCATCGGGGTCCAGCGGCACGGCCCCTGCCGGCACTGCATCCGCCGCCTTGCGGCTGCCGCGCAGGTAGAACAACACGCCGATGGCGCCCAGCAGCAGGATACCCGCCGGCCCGTACCAGAGAATCCAGGTGGACGGCTTCACCGGCGGCTTCAGCAGCACGAAATCGCCATAGCGCTGCACGACGAACTCGCGGACATCATCGTTGCTGTCGCCCTGCTTCAGCCGCTCACGCACCAGCAGACGCAGATCGCGCGCCAGCTCGGCATTCGATTCGTCGATGGATTCATTCTGGCAGACCAGGCAGCGCAGCTCCTTGCCGATCTCGCGTGCCCGCGATTCCAGCGCCGGGTCAGCCAGCATCTCGTCCGGCTTCACCGCCTGCGCCGAGACCGGCAGCAGCAGGACGAAGAGCAGCGCCAGGACCAGCCGCCTCATCGCGCGACTTCCCGCAGCAGCGGCCGGATCGTCTGCTCGATATCCTTTGCCGTCAGCACGCCGACATGGCGGTAGCGGATATGGCCATCCCGATCCACGACATAGGTTTCCGGCACGCCATAGACGCCCCAGTCGATCGACACCCGGCCATCGGCGTCGGCACCGATCCGTGTATAGGGATTGCCCAGCTCGGTCAGGAAGCGGGCCACCGCCTGCGGCTTGTCCTTCTGGTTGATGCCGAAGATCGTCACCCCCTCGCGGGCCAGGCTGGTCAGTAGCGGATGTTCGATCCGGCAGGGCGCGCACCAGGAGGCAAAGACATTGACCAGCGCCACCTGCCCCTTCAGGTCGGCGGCGGACAGGCCCGGCACGCCCTCGATGGCCGGCGGCAGCGCGAAGGCCGGGACCGGCTTGTCGATCATTGCCGAGGGCAGGGTCTGCGGATCGCGCGTCAGGCCGACCGCGAAATAGCCGGCCACGGCAACGAACAGCAGAACCGGCAGCAGATAGAGCAGACGACGCATGAAAGCCCTTTACTCCGCCGGGACCGGCAGGGCGGCATCGCGGGACTGCCGCGCCGGGGCGCCGATGCGCAGCCGCCGGTCGGCCAGCGACACCAGCCCACCCGCCGCCATGATGACGGCGCCGAACCAGATCCAGGGCACCAGCGGATTGTGATAGAGTCGGACAGTCCACAGTCCACCCTCATTGCTCTCGCCGATCACCACATAGAGGTCGGAGAGGCCGTTGGAGCGGATCGCCGCCTCTGTGGTCGGCATGCGCGTCACCGGATAGACCCGGCGCTCCGGCGTCAGTTCGGCGATGAAATCGCCGTTCCGCCGGACGGTAAACACACCCTGCTCGGCCACATAGTTCGGCCCCTGTACCCGGCGGACAGTATCGAACCTCAGGTCATAGCCGGCAATCGACAGGGTCTCACCCGGGCGGGACGCATTGACCGATTCCGTCTTCCACAGAATGTCGCCGGTGATGCCATAGATCACGACCGCCATCCCGGCATGGGCGATCCACATGCCATAGGCGGACCGCGGCAGCCCGCCGGCCCGGCGCAGGGCATCGCCCAGCGGCACGCGGAACAGCTTCACCCGCTCCGCCCAGTCGGTCAGCACGCCCATCAGCAGCCAGGTGGCAAGCGCGAAGCCAAAGGCCGACAGCACCGGCGCACGCGTCGCGAAATAGAACACCGCCAGCGCCACGATGACGGACACGCCGATGGCGACCCGCAGCCGGCCCAGCACGCCGGCAAGGTCGGCACGCTTCCAGGCCAGCATCGGCCCCGCCGCCATCAGCAGCACCAGCGGCACCATCAGCGGAATGAAGGTGGCGTTGAAGAAAGGCGGGCCGACCGAAACACGCTCCCCGGTCATCGCATCCAGCAGCAGCGGATAGAGCGTGCCGAGCAGCACCGTCGCCGTCGCCGTCGCCAGCAGCAGATTGTTCAGCACGAGACCGCCCTCGCGGCTGACCGGCTGGAAAAGGCCGCCCGGCTGCAGGGAAGGCGCGCGCAGGGCGTAGAGCACCAGCGAGCCGCCGACGGCGAGGACCAGCAGCACCAGAATGAAGGCGCCACGGTCCGGATCAACGGCGAAGGCATGCACCGAGGTGAGGATACCCGAACGCACCAGGAAAGTGCCCATCAGGCTGAGCCCGAAGGTGATAATCGCCAGCAGGATGGTCCAGCTTTTCAGCGCGTCGCGCTTTTCCACCACGATGGCGGAGTGCAGCAGCGCCGTGCCGGCCAGCCAGGGCAGGAAGGAGGCGTTCTCCACCGGGTCCCAGAACCACCAGCCGCCCCAGCCCAGCTCGTAATAGGCCCACCAGCTGCCGAGCGCGATACCCAGCGTCAGCGCGGTCCAGGCGGCCAGCGTCCAGGGCCGGACCCAGCGCGCCCAGGCGGGGTCAACCCGGCCCTCGATCAGCGCCGCCACGGCGAAGGAGAAGGCGACCGAGAAGCCGACATAGCCGAGATAGAGGAAGGGCGGATGGAAGGCGAGGCCGGGGTCCTGCAGCAGCGGATTCAGGTCGTTGCCGTCCAGCGGCGGCGGAAACACGCGCTCGAACGGGTTGGAAGTCAGCAGGATGAACAGCAGGAAGCCGACCCCGATCATGCCCTGTACCGACAGCACGCGGGCCTTCAGGCTGGGCGGCAAATTGCGTCCGAATACGCCGACCATGGCCCCGAACAGCGCCAGGATCAGCGACCAGAGCAGCATGGAGCCCTCGTGATTGCCCCACACGCCGGTGATCTTGTAGAGCATCGGCTTGGCCGAATGCGAATTCTGCATCACGTTCGAGACAGAGAAGTCGGACGTGACGAAGGCCCAGGTCAGCGCCAGGAAGGACACCAGCACCAGCGCAAACTGCGCGGCGGCCGCCGCCGGCCCGGTCGCCATCAGCGCTGCCGACCCGCGCGTGGCCCCCAGCATCGGCACCAGCGACTGCACCGCCGAGACGAGCAGCGCCAGCACCAGGGCGTAATGGCCTATCTCAGCAATCATCGACGGATACTCATTTCCGGACGCTCTGCGACGCATCCTCGCGCCAGTGCTCAGCCCGCTTCAGCGCCTCGGCGACCTCAGGCGGCATGTAAGTCTCGTCATGCTTCGCCAGCACCTCGCGGGCAACGAACACACCCTGCCGCAGCTCGCCCTCGGCGACCACCCCCTGCCCTTCGCGGAACAGGTCGGGCAATATCCCGGTATAGGTCACCGGCAGGGAGTTCACCGTGTCAGTGACGCGGAAGGTGATGGTCATGCTCTCGGGGCGCTGCACGCTGCCCTCCTCGACCAGCCCGCCAAGACGGAACGGGCGGCCATCCTCGACCGGCTTGGCCTGAAGGTCGCTGGGGCTGAAGAAGAACACCAGATTATCCTCGAAGGCATTCAGCACCAGTGCTGTCGCCGAGGCGAGCGCCAGCATGCCGAGGCCGACGATATAGAGCCGGCGCTTCTTGCGTGTGCCGGCCTTGATGCGGCCCTTGCCGGAGGGGGCGTTACTCATCGGCGGCCTCCAGCCGGCTCAGTTCGGCCTCGCGCCGGCGCAAGCCTACAAAGCTCACCGCCAGCAGCACGACCAGCACGGTGGCCGCCACCGCATAGGACGACCAGATATAGACGCCATGGCCGCCCATCGCGAAATAGCTGGAAAGATCGTTCAAATCGACACCCGATCCTCTGGCATGACACTTCGTTTACTAAGAATAGGGGTTCCGGCCGGCGATGCCAGAGGCTAACGACGCGGATTGCTGCGGCATCTCGTCTCCGTTCGTGCGCCTTACGATCCCCACTCCTCCATCTTTCGCTGGCGCAAAACCAAAATACGCCGCTCCAGCAGCCGGCTGCGCACGCGCAGCAGCAGCAGAACGAGATAGAGCAGCAGGAAGGCCAACCCCATCAGCAGCAGCGGCGTCAGCATGTCCGGATGGATCGCCGGCGCATCCAGCCGCGACACGCTGGCCGGCTGATGCAGCGTGTTCCACCAATCGACCGAGAATTTGATGATCGGAATGTTGATCCAGCCGACCAGCGCCAGCACCGCGCCCGCCCGCGCGCCGCGCTGCGGATCGTCGAAGGCATTCACCAGCGCGATATAGCCGAGATACAGGAAGAACAGCACCAGCACGGAGGTCAGGCGGGCATCCCACACCCACCAGGTGCCCCACATGGGCTGGCCCCACAGCGCGCCGGTCGCCAGCGCGATGGCGGTGAAGCAGGCGCCGATGGGCGCGCTTTCCTGAGCGATCAGATCGGCCAGCGGATGCCGCCAGATCAGCGCCATGGCGCTGGCGATGGCCATCGAGCTGTAACAGCCCATCGCCATCCAGGCCGAGGGCACATGCACATACATAATGCGCACCGTCTCGCCCTGCTGGTAGTCCGGCGGCGAGTCGAGCAGGCCGAGATAGAGGCCTGTCCCCATCAGCAGGATCGTCGCCAGCGCCAGCCAGGGCAGGATGAGCGCACTGAGCCGCGAGAAGCGGGCCGGATTCGCCAGATAATGCAGTTTCGACATCTCTATTCCACCGCATGACGCAGGGCGGCCGACGCCGCCCAGGGACAGAGCGGCAGCGCCGCCAGAAACAGCGCCGCCAGCAACATCAGATGGGGCGCGGTGGGATAGCCGCCAACCGCCGCATCGACCGCGGCCACCCCGAAGATCAGCACCGGCACCGTCAGCGGCAGCACCAGCAGCGATACCAGCACGCCCGACCGCCTGGCACCCAGCGACACCGCCGCCCCCACCGCGCCCAGCAGGCTGAGCGTCGGCGTGCCCAGCGCCATCGCCGCGACCAGCGCCGCGAACCCGTCCAGCGGCAGGTTCAGCAGGATCGCCAGCACCGGCGCCGCCAGCAGCAGCGGCAGGCCGGTGGTCAGCCAGTGCGCCAGGCATTTGGCCAGCACCAGGAAGCCCAGCGGCAGCGGCGACAGCACCAGCAGTTCCAGCGAGCCATCCTCGTAATCTGCCTGGAACAGTCGGTCGAGCGACAGCATGGCGGCCAGCAGCGCCATCACCCAGATCACGCCGCCGGCGATCCGGGCAAGGACATTGGCATCAGGCCCCACGGCAAAGGGAAACAGCACCGCGCCCAGCACGAAGAAACCGACCACCAGCAGCACGTCGGAGCCCTGCCGTCCGGCCAGCCGAAGGTCGCGCCCCAGTACCGCGCCGAAACCGCCCAGCCCCAGCACGCTCATGCCGCCTCGCTATTTGTGGCGGAACGGGACGGTGCGAAACGATCCATCGCCAGCACATCGGCACCGGGCAAATCGATCTCCGCATGGGTGGACAGCACCACCATGCCGCCCTCGGCACGATGTTCGGCGATGATCTTCTCCAACTCCGCGATGGTGGCCACATCCAGCGCCACCGTCGGCTCGTCCAGCAGCCACAGGCCGGTTTCCGCTGCCAGCAGGCGCGACAGGGCCAGCCGGCGCTTCTGCCCGGCCGATAGCCAGCGCCCCGGCGCGCCGGCCAGATGCGCAATGCCGAACCGGCGCAGCGCGGCCTGCACCCGCTCCGCATTGTCCTCGTCATGCAGGCCGGCCCAGAAGCCTAGGTTCTCCAGAACGGTCAGTGTCGGCTTCACCGCGTCCAGATGGCCGACATAGCAAAGGTCGGCGCGGTGCGCATCCGGCTCCGCCGCCACCGGCGCCCCGGCGCGGATGAGCGTTCCGGCTGCCGCCGGCAGCAACCCGGCCATGATCCGCAGCAGGCTGGATTTGCCGCTGCCATTCGGGCCGCGCAGCAGCAATGCCCCGCCCGCCGGCAGCGCAAAATCGACGCCGGTAAAGACAAGCCGGTCGCCCCGCTGGCAGGCAAGGCCGTTGCCGCTGAAATCGTCCATGCCTCTTTCTTAGTCGTTGATCAGGTTCCGGTCCAGCGGACACGGGGCCGCAACTCAGAAGAGTCGCGACCCCGGTCGCTTACGGTCCCGAAGGACCGTCCCCCCTCACCTACTTCTTGATGACCTCAGAGGTGGGCCGCGGCGTCTTGGCGGTCTCCGGCGGCAGCACCGGATAGGTGACCGGCGGCACGGTGCCCGTCAGCGATTCCAGGAAGGCCGTGATCAGCCGGACCTCCTCCTTGTTCAGCTCCTCGCCCAGCTGGGAGGTGCCCATGATGGCCACCGCCACCTGCAGGTCCCACACCATGCCGGAGTGGAAATAGGGCGCGGTCACCGCAATGTTGCGCAACGGCGAGGCGCGATAGACATATTCGTCATCCGCCGTCTTGGTGACCTCATAGCGGCCCTTGTCGTCCGGCGGCAGGATTTCAGCACCCGGCTTTTCGATGACGCCGAACGGATAATAGCCATGGCCGCCGACATTCACGCCGCTGTGGCAGGCCGAGCAGCCCTTGTCCATGAACAGGGCCAGCCCCTTCTTCTGCGCCGCCGTCAGTGCCTCGTCATCGCCGTTCAGGAAAGCATCAAAGGGCGCCGGTGTAATGAGGGTTGCCTCGAACGCCTCGATGGCCTTGGCCAGATTGTCGAAGGTGACCGGGTCCTTTTCGCCCGGGAAGGCCTTTTTGAACCAGTCAACATATTGCGGCATGCTCTTGATGGTCGCCATCACCACCGGCGGGGTGTTCGCCATTTCGACGCCGGCCTGAATCGGGCCCTTCGCCTGTTCCTTCAGGTCCGCCGCGCGGCCATCCCAGAACTGCGCCTCGTTCAGCACAGAGTTGAACACGGTCGGCGAGTTGCGCGGGCCGCGCTGCCAGCCATGACCGATCGAGGTCGGCAGATTGTCATCGCCGCCCGTCGCCAGATTGTGGCAGGAATTGCAGCTGAACACGCCTGAGGCGGACAGCCTGGGGTCGAAGAACAGTGCCTTGCCGAGGTCGATCTTCTCCGGCGTGATGCGGTTGTTCTTCACGGCCGGGATGGTCGATGGCAGGGGCTTGAAGACTTCCAGCGCCGCATCGCGCAGCGGGTCGGCCAGGGTGGGTGACCCGGCAGCCGACATAGCGAAAGCGGAAGCTAGCAGAACGCCCAGAATCTTCTTCATGGCTGGCTCCTTTGCTCCATGTCCGGTAGCAGGAAGAGCCTATGCCGATTAAGCGCCGCAGCATTGATTTAGATCAAATCTAAAGAGCCTAATAATCAATCAATAACATATGGTTATAAAATATTCACGAATTGTTCAATTTATATCGAATGTGCAGCGCAAACCATCCCAGCAGAGGCGGGAACAGCGCCACCAGAAACCCGCTGATGGCGTGGCCGTTGCGGCTGCGCAGATATTGCAGGTTGAACAGCGCGATACAGCGTTCCACCCGCTCGTAATTCCCGGCATAGCGCGCCCGGCAGTCCCGTTGTCCGGCATAATAGGCCGCATCATAGACCTGTGTTGTCGGCGGCCATGTATAGAGCCAGACGATGGCGACGCCGACGATCCAGACAGCGCTGCCCAGCGCCAGCAGCCGGTAGGCGCGGCGCTGCCGCCGTACCTGTTCCTGCTTCCTGCTGTTCGCTGCCGCTGTCATGGCGGCAGCATAGCATCACTCGTAGCTGCGGGTGTCCTCGATCACCTTGCCGTCATTCGGCAGGCTGCCGGGGGCGACCAGCTCGACCGTGCCCTTCAGCTTGGTGGTGGCCTGCAGGCTCTCGGCGATGCGGGCGGCCAGCGCCGCGTCCTGAGTCGTGGATTCACAGCGCAGAACCATCTCGTCGCGGCCGGCGCTGCCGCCGACCACAAGGCGGAAGCGGGCGATCTCGGGATGGCGTTTCGCGGCCTCGGCCACCTGGCCGGGATGCACGAACATGCCCTTCACCTTGGTGGTCTGGTCGGCGCGGCCCATCCAGCCCTTGATGCGGCGGTTGGTCCGCCCGCAGGGGCTGAGCCCCGGCAGGATGGCGGACATGTCGCCGGTGCCGAAGCGGATCAGCGGATAGTCCGGCGTCAGGGTGGTAACGACAACCTCCCCTACCTCGCCATCGGGCACCGGGTCGCCGGTGCCGGGGCGCACGATCTCCACGATCACGCCTTCATCCAGGATCATCCCCTCCTGCGCCGAGGATTCATAGGCGATCAGCCCCAGATCGGCGGTCGCATAGCATTGCAGCACCTGGCAACCATGGCCCGACAGCTCAGCGCGCAGCGAGGGTGGAAGCGCCTCGCCCGAGACCAGCGCCTTTTTCAGGCAGGAAATATCGGCCCCGGTTTCCGCTGCCTTCTCGAACAGGATCTTCAGGAAGGACGGCGTGCCGGCATAGCCGGACGGGCGGATATCTTCTATCGCGCGCAGCTGCAACTCGGTCTGGCCGGTGCCCGCCGGCACCACGGCACAGCCCAGCGCGTGGGCCGCCGTCTCCAGCATCGATCCGGCCGGCGTCAGATGGTAGGAGAAGCTGTTGTGCAGGATATCGCAGGGCCGGAACCCGGCGGCATAGAGCGCGCGGGCGAAGCGCCAATAGTCCCGCCCCTGCCCTTCCGGATCATAGATCGGCCCCGGCGACATGAAGATGCGCGCCAGCGCGCTGGGCCGCTTGGCGTTCAGCCCGCCGAAGGGCGGGGCCTCCCGCTGCAGGGCGATCAGATCGCCCTTGCGGGTGACCGGCAGCGCCGCCAGCGCCTCCCGGCTGGTCACCCCTGCCGGATCGACCCTGGCCAGCAGCTTGCCGAAATAATCGGTATGGCTCTTCGCATGCGCGACAATCGCCGGCAGTCGGTCCAGCAGCTGCGCCTCGCGCAGGGCCGGATCGCGGGTCTCCAGAATATCGAAATACGCCACTATCTCGCCTTTCCCAGCCATTCTAGCCGAGCCAGCGCTTGCGCCGGCGATACTGCTTCACGTCGCGGAAGCTCTTGCGGCCGGCACCCGACAGGCCGAGGTAGAATTCCTTCACATCCTCATTGTTGCGCAGGGCATCGGCAGCGCCATCCAGCACGATCCGGCCATTTTCCAGGATGTAGCCAAAATGGGCGTAGCGCAGCGCCACATTGGTATTCTGCTCGGCCAGCAGGAAGGACACGCCCTCCTTCTCGTTCAGCTGCTTCACGATCTCGAAAATCTGCTCGACCAGCTGCGGCGCAAGGCCCATGGACGGCTCATCGAGCAGGATGATCTTCGGCCGGCTCATCAGCGCGCGGCCGATGGCGCACATCTGCTGCTCGCCGCCCGACGTATAGCCGGCCAGGCTGGTCCGCCGTTCCTTCAGGCGCGGGAAATAATGATAGACCAGCTCCAGATCGTCGGCGATGGCCTGCCTGCCTTCCTTGCGGGTATAGGCGCCGGTCAGCAGATTCTCCTCGACCGTCAGATGCTCGAAACAGTGGCGGCCTTCCATCACCTGGATAACGCCCATGCGCACCAGCGCGTCCGGTGTCAGCCCGTCGATGCGTGTGCCGTCGAAATGGACGGAACCCTTGGTGACCTCGCCGCGCTCCGCGCGCAGCAGGTTGGAAATCGATTTCAGCGTGGTGCTCTTGCCCGCCCCGTTGGCGCCCAACAGCGCGACGATGCCGCCCTGCGGCACTTCGAGGGAGACACCCTTCAGCACCAGGATCACATGGTCATAGATGACCTCGATATTGTTCACCGAGAGCAGCGCCCCGGCCGGTTCTGTGGCGGCGTCCAGTCTTTCTGCGGTTGCGCTGGTCATGGCGTCTTCCGTCATCCTCGGGAAAGAAAAGGGGGACCGCCCGCTACGGACGGTCCCCAATAGCCGATTACATCTTGCAGTCGCGCGGGGTGATGTTCTTTTCCTTCGCGTACTGCATGGCCGACGCCTCGTACATCTTGGTCAGCATCTCGCGGCGCGGGTTGATGAAGTCGGAGACATAGTTCCAGTTCTTGCCGTCCCACTGCTGGATGACGACGGCGCCGCCGCCCTCATGATCGTTGCAGGACAGCTTGATCGGCGACATCAGGCCGGTGAGGCCCAGCTTGTCGATCACTTCCTGGGTCATGTTCAGGTTCTCGAAGCCCCACTGCACCTGCTCGCCGGTCAGCGGCTTGTTGCCGAACTTGCCCTGCGCGGTGCGGATCGCCTCGACCGCGATCGCCGCATTCACCAGGCCGCGGTTGTAGAGCACCTCGCCGAAGGTGTCCTTGCCGATGCCCATGTTCTTGGCATAGAGCTGCTCGCGGATCTGCGCGTGGATCGGCGCGCCGGTGCCGGTGCCGGTGAACTGGGCCGACTTGTAGCCCTTGGCGGCAGCGCCAGCCGGCTTCACGTCAGCCTCGGAGCCCGACCACCAGATGCCGATGAACTTCTCCATCGGGAAGCCGACGGCAGCCGCTTCCTTGATGGCGGTCGCGTTCATCACGCCCCAGCCCCACATGATGACCCAGTCCGGCCGCAGCTGGCGGCCGATCTGCAGCCAGGTCGCCTTCTGCTCCAGGCCCGGATGGGCGACCGGGAACAGGTTCAGGCTGTAGCCTTCCTGCTTGCCCAGCGCCTGCAGCGTGGCAATCGGCTCCTTGCCATAGGCGCTGTCATGATAGACCAGCGCGATCTTCTTGCCCTTCAGGCTGCCCTTCTCCTGCGCCTGGATGTACTGGATGATGGCGTCCGCCCCCGCCCAGTAGGTCGCCGGCGCGGTGAAGACATAGGGGAAGACCGAGCCTATGGTGGCGTCCGCACGGCCATAGCCCATGGAGAAGACCGGGATCTTATCGGCGGTCGCGCGCTCGATCAGCGCGTAGGTGATGCCCGTCGAATAGGGGTTCACCAGCGAGGCACCGGTCGCCCCCTGCTTCTTCAGGCGCTCATAGCATTCGACGCCGCGGTCGTTGTTGTAGCTGGTCTCGCATTCTTCCCAGCTGATCTTCACGCCGTTCACGCCGCCATCGCGGGCATTGATCAGCTCGAAATAATCGACGAAGCCATTGGCCAGCGGGATGCCGCTCGGCGCGTAGGGGCCCGTGCGATAGACCAGCAGCGGGATGAACTGCTCCGCCTTGGCCACGATCGGCGCCGCCAGCAGCGGGGCCGCAACCACCGCCGCACTGGCGGCGGTCAGAAGCAACTTCCTGATGTTCATGGTTTCACTCCCTGTTCCTTGGTTTTCTCCGTGTTGCCGGAACTCTTGCGGTTCCTTGCCCGAAGCTTTTCTGTCGCTTGCCGCCTGGTCAGTAGGGGAACGGCCAGAGCCGCATTTTCTCCTTCGCGATCTGCCAGAGCCGGGCAAGCCCGTGCGGCTCCACGATCAGGAAGAAGATGATGAGCGCCCCGAAGATCATGAATTCGAGATGCGCGATCATATCGACCGGGATCTGCCACCCAATCAGCCCCGGCACGTTGTTCAGCAGGATCGGCAGCAGCACGATGAAGGCCGCGCCGAGGAAGGACCCCAGGATGCTGCCCAGTCCGCCGATGATGATCATGAACAGCACCTGGAAGGAGCGGTTGATGTCGAAGGCCAGCGCCTCCACCGACCCGGTATAGATGAAGGCCCACATCGCCCCGGCGATGCCGATGAAGAAGGAGGAGATGGCGAAGGCCGACAGCTTGGCCATCAGCGGCCGGATGCCGATGATCTCGGCGGCGATGTCCATGTCGCGGATCGCCATCCAGGACCGGCCGATCTTGCAGCGTGTCAGGTTCTTCGCGATCAGCGCCATCACTGCCACGAAGCCCAGCAGGAACAGGTATTTCGCGACCGGCGAGGCGGAGGCCCCGGTGACATAGAAATCGCCGAACAGCGCGCGCGGCGGTGCCGAGATGACGCCGGACGGGCTGTAATTGTTGAACCAGCCGAACTTGTTGAACATCCAGATCAGGAAGAACTGCGCCGCCAGCGTCGCCACTGCCAGGTAGAACCCCTTGATGCGCAAGGACGGCAGACCGAACAGCACGCCGACCGCCGCCGCCACCCCGCCCGAGAGCAGGAAGACGATCAGGATGTTCAGCTCCGGGAAGGCGGTGGACAGCTTGTAGGCGGCAAAGGCGCCACAGGCCATGAAGCCGCCGGTCCCCAGGCTGAGCTGCCCGGCATAGCCGGTCAGGATGTTCAGCCCGATGGCCGCCAGCGAGAACACCAGGAACGGCACCAGGATCGACAGCAGCCAGTATTCATTGGCCACCACCGGGATGACGAAGAAGGCGACAAACAGCGTCACCAGCATGCCCCAGCGGTCCAGGCGGATCGGGAAGATCGCCTGGTCGGCGGCATAGGAAGTCTTGAATTGTCCGGCCTCGCGGTAAATCACGGCGTCACACCCTCTCGATGATCTTTTCGCCGAACAGGCCCTGCGGCCGGAACAGCAGCACCAGCATGGCCAGCATGTAGGCGAACCAGTCCTCAATGGCGCCGGCCAGGAACGGGCCGATGAACACTTCCGCCAGCTTCTCGCCGGCCCCGATGATCAGGCCGCCGATGATGGCGCCGGGGATCGAGGTGAAGCCGCCCAGGATCAGCACCGGCAACGCCTTCAGCGCGATCAGCGCCAGCGAGAACTGCACCCCCAGCTTGGAGCCCCACATGATGCCGGCGACCAGCGCCACCAGCCCCGCCACCGACCAGACGATGACCCAGATGACGCGCAGCGGAATGCCGACCGACATGGCGGCCTGATGATCGTCGGCGACGGCGCGCAGCGCGCGGCCGATGCGGGTCTTCTGGAAGAACACCGCCAGCACCGCGACCAGCACACCGGCCACCACGGCGGCCACAAGGTCGAAGCTGTTAACCAGAATATCGCCAAAGAACAGCGGCTGGTTGGGGATGCCGATATCCAGCGCATAGACGTCCGAGCCCCACAGCGTCTGGCCGAACCCGTCGATGAAGAAGGTGATGCCGATGGTCGCCATGAACAGGATGATCGGTGGCTGGTTCACCAGCGGTCTCAGCACCGCGCGCTCCACCGCATAGGCCAGCAGGATCATCACAATGATGGCGATCACGATGGCCAGCGGCACCGGCACGCCCATGTTGATGAAGCCGACCAGCGTGAGGGCGGCGAACAGCACCATCGCCCCCTGCGCGAAGTTGAACACGCCGGATGCCTTGAAGATCAGCACGAAGCCCAGCGCCACCAGCGAATACATGACGCCGGACAGCAGCCCGCCGATCAGCACCTCGAAGAAGAACGGCCAGGAAAAGAACATGCCTTGCTACCCCTTCGCGGTCAGTGGCTGACGCCGAGATAGGCGTCGATGACGCGCTGGTTTGCGCGCACCTCGTCGGGCGTGCCGTCGGCGATCTTCACGCCGTAATCCAGCACGACCACGCGGTCGGAAATATCCATCACGACGCCCATGTCATGCTCGATCAGCACGATGGTGGTGCCGAACTCCTGATTCACTTCCAGGATGAAGCGGCACATATCCTCCTTCTCCTCGACATTCATGCCGGCCATCGGCTCGTCGAGCAGCAGGATGTCGGGCTCCATCGCCAGCGCCCGGCCCAGCTCCACGCGTTTCTGCAGGCCATAGGGCAGCCGGCCGACCGGCGTGCGGCGCACCGCCTGGATTTCCAGGAAGTCGATGATCTTCTCGACCGCCTCGCGGTGCTCCAGCTCTTCCTTCTGCGCCGGCCCCCAGTAGAGCGCCTGCCAGAACAGGCCGCGCTTCATCTTCAAGAGCCGCCCGGTCATCAGATTGTCCAGCGTGCTCATGCCCTTGAACAGCGCGATGTTCTGGAAGGTGCGGGCGATGCCGTTCTTGGCGGCGGTGTTCGGGTCCATGGCGCGCAGCGTGCGGCCCTGGAACTCGATGGTGCCCAGCTGCGGCTTGTAGAAGCCGTTGATGACATTCAGCATCGAGGACTTGCCGGCGCCGTTCGGGCCGATGATCGCCAGAATTTCGCCCTTGCGCACCTCAAAGCTGACCTTGTTGATCGCCTTCACGCCTCCGAAGCCCAGCTCGATATCGGTCAGCCGCAGCACCGGCGCGCCGCCGCGCTGGGGTGCCGGGGCCAGGGTCTGGGCCAGTGCCGAATCCGCTTCCGCCATCACTCAGCTCGCCTTCTTCATCGTTGCGGACTCATGCACCCCATCCACCATCATGATGCGCATGTCGGCCTTCACCTTGCTCTTGCGGCCATCCTCATAGGTGACTTCGGCGTCGAGATGCGCGGTATCGGCATCGGTATAGAGCGCGTCGATCAGGTCGCCATAACGCTCCGAAATGACGCCGCGCCGCACCTTGCGGGTGCGGGTCAGCTCGCCATCGTCGGCATCCAGCTCCTTGTAGAGCAGCAGGAATTTCCGGATGCGCTGGGCCTCGGGCAGGCTGGCGTTCACCTGCTCTACCTCGCCGGCGATCAGGTCATAGATCTGTTGCTGGTTCGACAGGTCGGTGTAGGAGGAAAAGGCGATGCGCTTCTTCTCCGCCCATTTCGAGACGATGGAATAGCGGATGCAGACGATGGCCGTCAGATAATCGCGGCCCGCCCCCAGAATCACCGCCTCGGCAATGTAGGGGGAGAATTTCAGCTTGTTTTCAATATATTGTGGGGAGAAGCGCAGCCCCTGCGCGGTCGTCGCGATGTCCTTCAGCCGGTCGATGACGATCAGCCGCCCCTTATCGTCGAAATAGCCGGCATCGCCGGTGTACATCCAGCCGTCGCGCATGTCGGCGCGCGTCGCTTCCTCGTTCCGGTAGTAGCCGAGGAACATGTTGTCGTGGCGGGTGACGATCTCCCCGACGCCGCTTGCGTCCGGGTCGGCGATGCGCACATCGGTGCCTGGGAAGGGCGGCCCGACCGTGTCGCAATCAACATCCTTGCCATCCTGCAGCGTGTAGGCGCCCATCAGCTCGGTCTGGCCATAGAGCTGGCGCAGCGGCACGCCCATGGCGAGGAACAGCTTGAAGGTGTCCGGCCCCAGCGCGGACCCACCGGTCGCGGCGGAACGCACGCGGGAGAAGCCCAGCCGGTCACGCAATGCCGAGAACAGCATCGCATCCGCCAGCCCCGACCGCTCGCCACGGTCCAGCGCCTCGATCCCCAGCTTCACGCCCTTGTCGAATATCCAGCGGTTCAGCGCCGAGGCATCCATGACACGGGCGCGCATATCGGCAGCCAGCTGTTCCCACAGGCGCGGCGCCATCAGGAAGAAGGTCGGCCCGATCTCGCGCAGGTCGTGCATCATCGTGTCCTGGCTTTCCGGGTAATTCACCTTCATCCCCGCGACCAGGGAAAAGCCGATGCAGTAGATCTGCTCCATGATCCAGGGCAGCGGCAGGACGGAGACATATTCGTCCGTACCGTCCTTCGGATCGACCGACAGGTAGCGATGCACATGGCGGATCATCGGCCCCGCCTGCAGCATCGCCAGCTTCGGGTTGGAGGTGGTGCCCGAGGTCGTGCAGAGGATGGCGACGTCATCGCCCTCGGTCGCATCGACCAGCGCCTTGAACCGCGCCGGCTCGCGCGCCTCGGCCTTGCGCCCCAGCTCCTTCAGCGCTTCCAGCGACAGCACGCGCGGATCGGTGACCGTGCCCATGCCGCGGGTATCGCAATAGATGATGTGCTGCAGCGCCGGCAGCCGCTCGCCCAGGTTCAGGAACTTGTCCACCTGCTCCTGATCCTCGGCCAGCACCGCCTTCACGCCGGCATAATCGGCCAGGTAGAACACCTCCTCATCCAGCGCGTCGCGATAGATGCCAAGGCTCATCGCCCGCACAGAATGGGCCGCCAGTTCGCCACAGACCCAGTTGGTGTCGTTGTCGCCAATCAGCGCCACCACATCGCCGCGCCCGATGCCCAGCGATTCGAGGCCCAGCGCCATCAGCTTCACGGTCTCGGCATACTCGCGCCAGGTCACTTCCCGCCAGATGCCGAAATCCTTTTCCCGCATCGCCACCGCATCCGGTCGGGTCTGGGCGTTATGAACCAGTAATTTCGGGCAGGTATCGAAACGGGCGGCATCGGGATAGGTCGCCGTCACCAGTCCCTCCTGTTTTTTCGGCGGGCGGACGGACGAATCCTGTCATCGGCAAAGCAAATACCGAGCACTGAGCTTCTCCCTGTCTTGCGCACTTTTTGCCGGTCTTGCGCCGGGCTGATTATTCAGCGCGCTTTGTTCTTGTGCTATTAGCAGTAATCCAAGCGCGGGCCAGGGTCAAGCACAGCGCATGACCACCATACCGTTAACGCATGGCGTGCATATTATTGTTATATAAGAGGCTGATCGGGCTCACGCGCCGCTTGCAGTAGCGCCTGTTTTGCTCTGTGCTTCCCGCATGAACGACCCCATCCCGATGAGTCTGCGCCGCACAGAGACGGCCTTCCGCTGGCAGGGTCTGCGCCTGCCGGGCGTGCGGATCGACCCGCCGCACCCGGCGCCGGCGGATGCGCCCTGCCTCGTCTTCCTGCATGAGGCGTTGGGCTCGATCCGGCTGTGGCGCGACTTCCCGGATGACGTGGTCGCAGCGACCGGACTGCCAGCGCTGGTCTATGAACGGCAGGGCCATGGCGATGCCGACCCGATCGCTGCGCCACGCGGACTGGATTATCTGCACATCGAGGCTGAGCAGGCCCTGCCCGCCGTGCTGGAGCAGGCCGGTATCGAACGCGCCATCCTCATCGGCCACAGCGATGGCGGCTCCATCGCACTGCTGCACGCCGCCGCCTTCCCGGAACGCACCCTAGCCGCCGTGACGCTGGCGGCGCATGTCTTCGTCGAGGATGTGACCGTGGCCGGCGTCCACGAGGCGATGGAGGCCTGGCGCACCACAGACCTGCCCGAGAAGCTGGCGAAATATCACGGCCCCAATACCGAGGCGCTCTATCGCGCCTGGGCCGAGACCTGGACGTCCGATGCATTCCGCCCCTGGAACATCGAGGATTGCCCGGCGCGCATCGGCTGCCCGCTGCTGGTCATCCAGGGGGCGGAGGACGAATACGCCACTGCGGCACAGGTGCACGCCATCTGCCAAGGTGCGGGCGGTCCAGCAACGCCGTTGCTGATCCCCGATTGCGCACACCAGCCCCAGCGCCAGCAGCGCGCCGCCGTGCTGGACGCGATAACCGCCTTCGTGCGGGAGGTGGTTGGGTAAGCAAATATGCCGGTGTTTCCACTCACTCCAACCGTCACCCCCGCACTTGTTGCCCATGGGCGCATCGGGGGTCCAGGCTTCAGCCCGCTGGATCGATGGTCGAGTAAGCTGAACCCTGGATTCCCGGGACAAGCCCGGGAATGACAGCCGGAGAGTTGTCAACCAATGGCGCGAAGGCGGGTTCCGATCACGCCGGTTCCGCGCCGGCCTTGCCGGGCTCGACCGCGAAGCTGGCGAGGCGCGAGACGGTGCCGTCCGGCCGTTCCACGCTATCGACCGCCTCCAGCCCGAACAGCGCCTGTTTCGGCGTAAGCTCCAGGCTGGCATAGCCGCGCTTGTCGCCGCGCCCGTAGCGGATATGCGGGTTGTCCTCACGGCCCGCCTGCATGGTCTTGGCGCTCGGCCCCTGCGAGCTGACGGAAGTGCACACCACCTCGGTCGCCAGCGTCGGCGAGGCCGGGTTCTGGAAATCCTTCTTCAGGTCGGACACCCAGAAGGCGTGCACATCGCCGCCGATCACCAGGGGGTTGGCCGGCCGGTGCGTCTCGATGGCGGAGAGCAGTCGGTCGCGGCTGGCGACATAGCCGTCCCAGCCATCCAGCGCATAGGCCTTGCCCGGCCCGGGCTCGCGGTCCAGCTCCGACACCAGCGTCTGCTGTGCGACCAGCGTCCAGCGCCCCTGCGCATCCTTCAGCGCGCTATCCAGCCAGGCTTCCTGCTCGCGCCCCAGCAGGCTGCGCGATGGATCAAAGCGTTCCTCGCAATTGGCCCCGCCGGACTTGTTGATCCCGCAGGGATGCGGCGAGCGGTACTGCCGATCGTCCAGCAGCGTCATATCCAGCAGATCGCCAAAACGGTAGCGGTCATAAATCCGGAGCGACGGCCCCTTGGGCGCCATCGAGGGCGGCACCGGCATATGCTCGTACCAGGCCTGATAGGCAGCGGCGCGGATCGCGAGGAACTGGTCCGGCTGCACCGTCTTTGGCGAATGATCGTCGGCGTAGTTGTTGGCAACCTCGTGATCGTCCCAGATCGCCAGCCAGGGGGCCGCCGCATGCGCCGCCATCAAATCCGGATCGGACTTGTAGAGCGCGTAGCGGTCGCGGAACTCCCACAGCTGCGTGGGGATGCCGGTGCCGTGCTGGCGGACATATTTCCGGCCCCAGGACATCTCGTAGATGTAATCGCCCAGATGCACGACGAGGTCGAAATCCTGCGCCGCCATATGGCGGAAGGCGGTGAAATAGCCATGCTCGTATTGCTGGCAGGAGGCAAAGGCGAGGCGCAGCCTGTCCGTTGCCGCGCCCAGCGCCGGCGCGGTGCGGGTGCGGCCCACCGGGCTCTGCTGCCCGCCGGCGGTGAAGCGGTAGAAATACCAGCGCCCCGGCTCCAGCCCTGTCGCCTCGACATGGACGGAATGGCCCCACTCGTCGGTGGCCAGCACGGTGCCTTTCGCGGCGAGGCGCTGGAAACCCTCGTCATGCGCCAGCTCCCAGGCGACCTCCACCGGCCCTTCCAGCACCGGCGGCGGTGCGGCGAACAGGCTGCCGCCCGCCTCCTCCGCCTTTGGCGCGAGGCGGGTCCACAGCACCACGCTGTCGGGTCGCGGGCAGCCCGAAGCGACGCCCAGCGTGAAGGGATCATCCTCGAACCGCATCTCGGCGGCGAGCAGCATCGCCGGGCGCGCCAGCAGGGCGGCACCCGCCGCCGAGCCGATCAGCAGGGTGCGCCGGGAAACCGGCAGAATCACAGGCATGGAAAGACCCTCACTCCGGCGCGGAGGCGACGATCCGGCGCACGAAATCGCCGATTCCGGTCTGGCGTTCGCGCTTCAGCCGCTCGCTGCGCAGGATGGCGCGCACATCGGCGACGCTGCGCTCCAGATCCTCGTTCACGATCACATAGTCATATTCCGACCAGTGGCTGATCTCGTCCGCCGCCTTGCGCATGCGGCCGATCACCACCTCCTCGGAATCCTGCGCGCGGCTGCGCAGCCGGCGCTCCAGCTCCTCCTGCGAGGGCGGCAGGATGAAGACGCTGACCACGTCCTGCGGCACCTTCTCGTTCAGTTGCTGCGTGCCCTGCCAATCGACGTCGAACAGGATATCGTTGCCGGCGGACAACGCCGCCTCCACCGCCGCGCGCGGCGTGCCGTAGCAATTGCCGAACACGCGGGCATGCTCCAGCAGCTCGTCCGCCTTCACCATCGCCTCGAAGCGCGTCAGATCGATGAAGTGATAGTCCCGGCCATCCACCTCGCCCGGACGCGGCGGCCGTGTCGTGACCGAGACCGACATGGCAAGCCGGCCCTCATCCTGCAGCAGGCGGCGGGAGATGCTGGTCTTACCGGCCCCGGACGGCGAGGACAGCACCAGCATCAGGCCGCGCCGCTGGATATCAGCACCCTTGCCTTCCGGCCGAGCCGCCACCTCACTCGACATTCTGCACCTGTTCCTTCAGCTGATCGATCACCGCCTTCAGCTCCAGCCCGATGCGCGTCAGCTCGGCATCGCCGGACTTGGAGCACAGCGTGTTGGCCTCGCGGTTGAATTCCTGGCACAGGAAGTCGAAGCGCCGGCCGATCTGGCTGCCGGCCTGCATCAGTTCCCGCGCGGCGGCGATATGGGCGGCCAGCCGGTCCAGCTCCTCGCGGATGTCGGCCTTGGTGGCAAGCAGCGCGGCTTCCTGCGCCAGCCGGTCCTCGTTCAGCGCCGGGGAGGCTTCCAGCAGTTCCGTCACCTGCTGGCGCAGCCGCGCCTTCAGGGCCTCCGGCTGCACGGCGCCCAGTGTCTTGGCCTGCGCGGTCAGCTCCTCGATGCGATCGAGATGGCCGGTCAGGATGGCGGCCAGCCGCGCCCCCTCCTCCAGCCGGGAGGCGACCATCGCCTTAACCGCCTGTTCCAGTCCGGCCAGGATATCGGCATCACGGGCGGCGCGCGCCTCCTCATCCGCCTCCTCCTCGCCGGCCTCGACCACGCCGCGTACGGCGAGCAGAGCTTCCAGCCGGGGCGGGGCGGCATCCACCTTGCCGGCCAGTTCCGCCTGCAGCGCCAGCACCTGATCCAGCACCGCGCGGTTGATGCGGATACCGGCCTCACCAGTACGCCGCTCCACCACCAGCGAGACATTCACATTGCCGCGCTTCAGCGCCTCGCCCAGCTTCTGCCGGGCCAGCGGCTCCAGGCTCTCGAAGCCCTGCGGCACGCGGGTGCGGATATCGAGGCCGCGCCCGTTCACCGATTTCAGCTCCCAGGCCCAGCCGAGCCCGTCATGCTGGCCCTCGGCGCGGGCGAACCCGGTCATGCTGGAAAGAGGTGATGCACCAGGTTTCACGGGGATTTGCCTCTGTATCTTGTAGGGTATCGGCGGGAGGCGGCACTATATCCCCGCGACACCGCACCAGCAACCGGACAGGCACATGCGCGACCCGAAGCATATCCTCATCACCGGCGCCAGCAGCGGCCTCGGCGCCGAACTGGCCCGCACCTATGCTGGCCCCGGCATGACCCTGGCGCTGACCGGGCGCGACACGGCGCGGCTGGAGGCGGTGGCGGAGCAGTGCCGCGCGCAGGGTGCGACCGTTGAGACGGCGGTGCTGGACGTGACCGATGCGGCGGCGCTGGAAGGCTGGATGCTGGCGCGCGACGATGCCCAGCCCATCGACCTTGCCATCGCCAATGCCGGCATCTCGGCCGGCACCGGCGGCGATACCGAGCCGGTGGAGCAGGTGCGCCGCATCTTCGCGGTGAATGTCGATGGGGTGATGAACACGGTGCTGCCGCTGATCCCCCGGATGCAGGCGCGACAGCGCGGGCAGATCGCGCTGATGGCCTCGCTGGCGGGCTTCCGGGGCTTCCCCGGCGCGCCGGCCTATTGCGGCAGCAAGGCCGCCGTGAAGGTCTATGGCGAGGGGCTGCGGGGCGTGCTGGCCGGCAGCGGCGTCGAGGTCTCCGTGGTTTGCCCCGGCTATGTCCGCACACCGATGACCGACCGCAACGGCTTCCCCATGCCCTTCCTGATGGACGCTGACAAGGCAGCGCGGCTGATCCGCGACCGGCTGGCCCGCAACAAGGCGCGCATCGCCTTCCCGTGGCCGATGCTGGCGGCGGTGTGGCTGCTGCAGGCGCTGCCCCCCGGTTTGATCGACCCCCTCATGCGTGTTCTGCCCTCGAAAAGCGTCGACGCCGGCTGACGCCACTGCCTAAATGGCGGGCAAAAGCCAACCCGCCGCCAGGATTTCCGCCGTGCCGATCCCCGACGATCTGACCGTCGCTGCCTATGGTTTCGCCTTCGTCCTGATCCTGGCGGCGTCGTTCCTGCGCGCCTTCACCGGCTTCGGCTTCGCGCTGCTGGCCGTCCCCGGCCTGATGCTGCTGATGCCGCCGGTCGCCGCCGTGCCGATCGCCATGCTGCTGCAGCTGGGTGCCGCCGCCGCGATGGTGCCCTCGACCCGGAAGGAGATGGACTGGCGCTCCCTGCGCCTGCTGCTGCCGGGCGGGCTGCTGCTGACACCGGTCGGCGCGCTGACACTGGCCATCGTCGATCCGACGCTGTTGAAGCTGGCGATCTGCGCCATCGTCATGGTGATCGCGCTGGCGCTGTGGCGCGGCTTCCGCCTGAAAAAGGCCCCGGGCCCCGTCGGCAGCTTCCTGGCCGGCGCCAGTGCCGGCTTCCTTGGCGGGCTGGCGGCGATCCCCGGCCCGCCGGTGATCCTGTTCTACCTGTCCGCCCCCGGCAACCACGCCTCGACGCGCGCCTCGCTGAACGGCTTCTTCCTGATCCTCAACATCCTGGCGGTCGGTACGCTGGCGCTGAAGGGAGCCTTCGACCTGCACGCCATCGTCTGGGCCGCCACCCTTGGCCCGGCCATGCTGCTGGGTTCCTGGTTGGGCAGCGCCGGTTTCCGCCGCGCCGACCCGGCGCTGTTCCGCACTGTCGCGGTCGGCCTGCTGTTCGTGACCGGTGCCGCCGGCATCGCCTCCTCCTTCTGAGTTTCCGCCATGTCCGCGCTGCTGCCCGCTTCCCTCGACCCGCTTGCCTTCGCCGCGATCTTCGCGGTGGTGGTCGTGGCCGCCGTGATCCGCGCCTTCACCGGCTTCGGCTTCGCCCTGCTGGCCATCCCGGTGCTGGTGCTGATCCTGCCGCCGGCACAGGTGATCCCCTTCATCTTCCTGCTGGAGCTGGTGATCAGCATCACGCTGCTGCCGCGCCTTTGGCACGAGGTGGATTTCCGTGGCTTGCGCTGGCTGTTGCCCGGCGCACTGCTGGCCACCCCGATTGGCGGCTATGTGCTGCTGATCGCCTCGGCGGAGGCGCTGCGCCTCGCCATCGGCCTCATTGTCGTGGCGGCAGCGCTGCTGATGGCGCGCGGGCTGCGTTTCCGCAACCGGCCGGGACCGCTGGCCAGCTTCGCCACCGGCACTGTCTCCGGCGCGCTGAACGGCGCCGCCGGCATCCCCGGCCCGCCGGTGGTGCTGTTCTACCTGGCGACGCCGGCGGCCGATTCGGTGAGCCGGGCGACGCTGATCGCCTATTTCACCGTGACCGACATCATGGGGATTGGCGTTGCCGCCTGGAACGGGCTGTTCACCTGGGACACGCTGCTCTGGGCGCTGTGGCTGACGCCGGCCATGCTTATCGGCTCGGTCCTCGGGCAGACGGCCTTCAGCCGCATGAACCCGAACCTGTTCCGCCGGATCGTGCTGGGCGTGCTGCTGGTGACCGGGCTGATCGGCGTCGCGAAGGCGCTGATGGACCTTCTTTAATAGGCCTGCACAAGCTCGCCATTGCGGGTGCAGTCGGCGGCGGCCAGATCGACGAAGCAGTCGGTGATCTCCTCCGGCGTGCGCAGCGTCATCGGGTCCTCGCCCGGCATTGCCTGCGCGCGCATCGCGGTGCGGATCGGCCCCGGATTGACCAGGTTCACGCGCAGCGCCGTATTCTCCATCTCATCGGCATAGGACATGACCAGCGTGTTCAGCGCCGCCTTGGTGGCGCCGTACAGGCCCCAGAAGGCCTTGCCCTTGGCAGCGCCGGAGCTGACAAAGATCGCCCGGCCCGACTCGGAGCGGCGCAGCAACGGGTCCATCGAGCGGATCAGCCGGTAATTCGCCGTCACATTCACCGTCATCACCTGGTCCCACTGGCGCTGCGCGATATGCGGCACCGGCGTCAGGTCACCCAGCAGGCCGGCATTGCCGACCAGCACATCCAGCCGGCCAAAGCGTTCGACGAGCGCCGCCCCCAATTGGTCGATCTGGTCGAGCTGGCGCAAATCCAGCGGCACCAGCGTCGCACTACCGCCGGCGGCACGCACGGCGTCGTCGATCTCCTCCAGCGCGCCCTCGGTGCGGGCGGTCAGCACCAGATGCGCGCCCTCGGCGGCATAGCGCTTGGCGATGGCGGCGCCGATGCCACGGCTGGCGCCGGTAATCAGGGCGATACGGCCGGAAAGACGTCCGGTCTGAGTCATGATGTGCTGTCTCGTCGGATACGGAAAATCAAGCCGCCGGCTGTTCGGTCAGCAGGGAGAGTTGCGCCGGATCGCCGCCATCGTCGAAATCCGTCAGCGAGATCGGGTAATCGCCGGTGAAGCAGGCATCGCAATATTGCGGCATGGCGTCGTTGCGCGCCGGCAGGCCCATCGCCCGGTACAGCCCGTCGATGGAGATGAAGGCGAGGCTGTCCACGCCGATCACCTTGGCCATGCCCTCGATGTCGTAATTATGCGCCAGCAGCTTTTCCTTCTGCGGCGTATCTACACCGTAGAAGCAGGCGTTCGTGGTCGGCGGGCTGGCGATGCGCATATGCACCTCGGTCGCCCCGGCATTGCGCACCATCTCGACGATCTTCTTAGAGGTGGTGCCACGTACGATGGAATCGTCCACCAGCACCACGCGCTTGCCTTCGATCTGCATGCGGTTGGCGTTGTGCTTGCGCTTCACGTCATAGTGGCGGATCTGATCGGTCGGCTGGATGAAGGTACGGCCGACATAGTGGTTGCGGATGATCCCCAGCTCGAAGGGCAGGCCCGATTCCGCGGCATAGCCGATAGCCGCCGGCACGCCGGAATCCGGCACCGGCACGATGACATCGGCATCGACATGGCTCTCGCGCGCCAGCTCCATGCCGATATTCTTGCGCGCCTCATAGACCGACTGGCCTTCGACATTGCTGTCGGGCCGGGCGAAATAGATATACTCGAACACGCAGAACCGCTTGCGGCCGGGCGGGAACGGACGGTGGCTGGTAACCCCGTCGCCGTTCAGCACGACGATTTCGCCCGGCTCAATATCGCGCACGAATTCCGCGCCGATAATGTCGAAGGCACAGGTCTCCGAGGCCAGGATATGGGCATCGCCCAGCTTCCCCAGCACCAGCGGCCGCACGCCGTTGGGATCGCGCACGCCGATCAGCCCGTGGCCGGTCAGCGCCACCAGCGAATAGGCCCCTTCCACCTGCCGCAGCGCATCGATCAGCCGGTCCAGCACGGTCGCCCCCTGCGAGGTGGCGATCAGGTGGATGATGACCTCGGTATCGGTGGTGGACTGGAACAGGCAGCCGCGCTTCACCAGCTGCCGGCGCAGCTTCAGCGCATTGGTGAGGTTGCCGTTATGGCCGATGGCCAGGCCGCCGAACTCGAAATCCGCGAACAGCGGCTGTACGTTGCGCAGCAGCGTCTCGCCAGTGGTGGCATAGCGGTTATGGCCAATCGCGGCATGGCCTTCCAGCCGCGCCATCACATTGGGGGAGACGAAGATTTCCGAGACATGGCCGAGGCCGCGATGGGCGTTGAAGCGCTTGCCATCGAAGGCGACGATGCCGCTGGCCTCCTGCCCCCGGTGCTGCAGCGCATGCAGCCCCAGCGCCGTGTGCGCGGCGGCGTCCTGCGTGCCGTAAATGCCGAAGATCGCGCATTCCTCGCGCAGGTGGTCATCATCTTCGGTTTCGGGCGTTTCGGGCAAATGGAACGGGTGGGTGGTGATCATCGTATCCTGCCTGGCCTTCGCTGTGCGCCGTCGCGGGCGCCCGGTACGGTCGAGTATCGCCATCGGACCGCTACTGCGTCTTCTGGATCAACCGATCCATCTCCTGCCGTTCGTCGGTCTTATACCCCGATGACGGGGGCTGTGCATCGTCTTTCCTCTCTCCCGGCGTGGCCGGCGGATTGACGAGCTGGTTATAAATCTCCCGGCGCATCCGCTGTTCGGTCTCGCGCCGCGTCGCTTCCGCCTTGGCGGCGGCATCCTCGCGCGCATCCGAGGGGATGAGGGTCATGATGAAGCCGGCCCCGCGCTCGACCAGCGGCATCGTCTTGGCGTTGGTGATCCAGTCCGGCCGGTCCTGCTCGGCCACCGCCCAGTCCAGCACCAGGAAGGCGAGACAGACCAGAACGGCACCGCGCACCAGGCCGAACAGGAAGCCCAGCGAGCGGTCCACCGCGTTCAGCGCGCTGCCCTTCACCAGCCCGGCCAGCATATTGCTCACCACAGATAGGATGATCAGCGCGATTATAAAGAGCCCGGCCCCCGCCACGATGTCGGCAACCATGTCGATACCGATCAGATCGCGGGCATAGGGGCGCACATGCTGGAAGCCGTAGAGCGTGGCGAAGGCGGCGCCGACCCAGGCGCCGACCGACAGCACCTCGCGCACGAAACCGCGGAAAAACGCCAGCAAGCCGGAAATCAGCAGGATCGCGAAGACCAGGATGTCGGTGGCATTGACCGGAAGATTGTCCATCGCCGTCTCCTAACCCTGGCCGCGCGCGGCCTGACGGGGCAGGCGCCGTGCATGGCTGCCATCGTCGAACAGCAGGGTCAGATCGCCAAGACGCGACAGCTCGATCATCTCGATGGCCTCGCCCCCTCTTCCATCCCCCTTGGTGCCGCGCTTGCGCCGGGCCGGCATCAGCGCCTTGGCAAAGCCCAGCTTCGCCGCTTCCTTCAGCCGCGTGTCCATCTGGCTGACCGCCCGCACCTCGCCGGACAGGCCGATCTCGCCGAACACCACGGCCTCCTTCGGCACCGGCACGCCGGTCAGCGAGGAGACCAGCGCCGCCGCGACCGCAAGGTCCATCGCCGGTTCGGCGATCTTCAGCCCGCCGGCGACATTCAGGAACACGTCCGCCCCCGCCACCTCGACGCCGCAGCGCGCCTCCAGAACCGCCATCACCATGGCGAGACGCCCGCTGTCCCAGCCGACCACGGTGCGGCGCGGCGTGGAAAAGGGCGATGGCGCGACCAGCGCCTGCACCTCGACCAGCACCGGGCGGCTGCCCTCGATGCCGGCGAAGACAGCGGCCCCCGATACGTCCTGCTTGCGGTCGGCGAGGAACAGCTCTGACGGGTTCGACACTTCGGCCAGCCCGCCATCGGTCATCTCGAACACGCCGATCTCGTCGGTGGCGCCATAGCGGTTCTTCACCGCGCGCAGGATGCGGAACTGGTGGCCGCGTTCGCCCTCGAAATACAGCACCGTATCGACCATGTGCTCCAGCACCTTCGGCCCGGCGATGGCTCCTTCCTTGGTGACATGGCCGACCAGGATGAGGGTGAAGCCGCGGCGCTTGGCCAGCCGGATCAGCTCCTGCGCGGCGGCGCGCACCTGGGCGACCGTGCCGGGGGCCGATTCCAGCGAATCGACATACATGGTCTGGATCGAATCGATGACCACCACATCCGGCGCGTCCGCACCATCCAGTGAGGCCAGGATGTCGCGCATCGCCGTCGCCGAGGCCAGCATGACCGGCGCATCGCCGACATTCAGCCGCTGCGCGCGCAGACGGATCTGATCGACCGATTCCTCGCCGGAGATGTAGGCTGCCCGACCGCCCCGCGCCAGGCTGGCCGTGGCCTGCAGCAGCAGGGTGGATTTGCCGATGCCGGGATCGCCACCGATCAGGATGGCGGAGCCGGGAACGAGGCCGCCGCCGGTCACGCGATCCAGCTCGACCAGGCCGGTGGTGCGGCGCGGCGGCGGCGCGCTGGCGCCGGTCAGGCCGACAAACTCGATACGGCGGCCGCCGGTGCGGCTTTGCCCCTTCGGCAGGGCGGGCTCAACCGATTCCTCGACGATGCTGTTCCATTCCCCGCAGGAATCGCACTTGCCGCTCCAGCGGGCCGTTACCGCGCCGCAGGACTGGCACACGAAGCGGGATTTCGGTTTCGCCACCCTTCTCAGCCTTCCCTTGCCGTCATGGCCGCAGCACCTGCATCTGGATCGGCCCCTCGGCGCTGCCATGGATGAACTGGTCCACATAGGCATTGCCCGACCGGTCGATCTCGCCGACCGGACCGTCCCAGATGATCTGCCCATCGTAGATCATGGCGATCCGGTGCGCGATCTTGCGGGCACTCGCCATGTCATGGGTGATCGACAGGGTGGTCGCCCCCAACTCCTTCACGCAGGCGACGATCAAATCGTTGATGACGTCGGCCATGATCGGGTCGAGGCCGGTGGTCGGCTCGTCGAAGAAGATGATATCCGGCTCGGTGGCGATGGCGCGGGCCAGCGCCACGCGCTTCTGCATGCCACCCGAAAGCTCCGAGGGCGACAGGCTGGCCACAGCTTCGCCAAGGCCGACCTGCGCCAGCTTGGCTATGGCGATCTCCCGCGCCTTCGCGCGCGGCGTGCCGGCGCCCTGGATCAGGCCGAAGGCGACATTCTCCCAGACCGGCAGCGAATCGAACAGCGCCCCGCCCTGGAACAGCATGCCGAACTTCCTCATCACCCGGTCGCGCTCGCCGCCCGACAGGCCGACGGTTTCCTCGCCATCGATCTCGATGGAGCCCTCGTCCGGGGTGATGAGGCCAAGGATACATTTCAGCAGCACCGACTTGCCGGTGCCCGATCCGCCGATGATGACCAGCGATTCGCCTTCCGCCACCTCAAGATCGATGCCGTTCAGCACTACCTTGGGGCCGAAGCGCTTCTTCAGGCCGCGAATGCGGATTTTCGGCGGTTGGCTCATTTGGCAAAGAACAAGGTTGTGATGATGTAGTTGAAGATCAGGATCAGGATCGAGGCCGACACCACGGCATTCGTCGTCGCCGCCCCCACGCCCTGCGCACCGCCGCGCGACCTGAAGCCATGATAACAGCCCATCAGGGCGATCAGGAAGCCGAAGGCCGCCGCCTTCACCAGACCGGAGACCACGTCGATCAGTTCCAGATATTCGATTGTGCTCTTGATATAGGCCGCCGGGTTGAAGCCCAGATTATAGATCGAGACGACATAGCCGCCGAACACGCCGATCACGTCGCCGACCGCCACCAGCACCGGCAGCATCAGCGTCGCCGCCAGGACACGCGGCACGATCAGATATTTGAACGGGTTGGTGGAGAGTGTGGTCAGAGCGTCGATCTGCTCGGTCACCCGCATGGTGCCGATCTCCGCCGCCATCGCCGCACCGACGCGCCCGGCCACCATCAGCCCGGCCAGCACCGGCGCCAGCTCGCGCGTGATCGACAGCACCACCACGGTCGCCACCGCGCTTTCGGCGGAGAAGCGGGCAAAGCCGCTGTAGCTCTGCAGCGCCAGCACCATGCCGCTGAACAGCGTGGTCATGCCGACAACCGGCAGCGAGTAATAGCCGATATCGATCATCTGCCGGCCGATCAGCCGGAAATAGAAGGGCGGCCGGAAACAGTGCATCACCGCCGTCAGGGCGAAGATCGTGATGCGCCCGGCTGTGGCGATGAATTCCAGGAAGCCGGCGCCGATGGTCCGAAGGAAACCGATCATCGCGCGGTCACGCCCCCGCGCCGATATAGTGCCGGGCATAACGGCTGCCCAGCGAGGTCAGAATTTCATAGCCGATCGTGCCAGCGTCCCGTGCCGCATCATCGGGCGTATAGCCCTCGCCCAGCAGCTCCATGAGCCCGCCCGGATAGACCAGCCCCTCGGGCAGGTCGGTGACGTCGAAAGTCAGCAGATCCATCGATACCCGCCCGATCATCGGAACCTCGTGCCCCGCGATCCGGGCAACCCCGCGATTGCTGAGAGCGCGCAGATAGCCGTCCGCGTAACCTGTTGCAACAGTTGCAATTTTGGAGGGCTTGTCGCACCGGCGCGTGGCACCGTATCCAACCCCCTCCCCCCTGTCAACGTGACGGACCTGAAGGACACGGCCTTCCAGCCGCACCGCCTGGCGCATCGGGTTCGGCGCGCCCGGCGTCGGGTTCACGCCATAGAGTGCTGCCCCCGGCCGCACCAGGTCGAAATGATAGTCGGGGCCGAGGAAGATGGCCGAGGAGGCGGCAAGGCTTCCCTTCGCGCCTGGCAGCGAAGCCAGCGCCACGCGAAAGCGCGTCAGCTGCGCCGCGTTCAGCGGATGCGACGGCTCGTCCGGGCAGGCCATATGGGTCATCACATAGGTGATCTCGATCCCCTCCAGCAATGCGGGATCGGCAGCGAGCTTTTCGGTTTCCTGCGGGTCGAGCCCCAGCCGGTTCATGCCGGTATCGACATGCAGGATCGCCGGCGCGGCCTGTCCGGCCTTCGCGGTCTCCGCGCGCCAGCGTTCGACCTGTCCCAAATCGTTCAGCACCGGGATCAGCCGGTCGCGCAGGAAGATCGGCGCGGTGCCCGGCAGCAGCCCGCCCAGCACGGCGACCTCGACCTGCGGCAGCAGTCCGCGCAGGCGCAGCCCCTCATCCAGTGTGGCCACGAAGAACAACGTGCAGCCGGCATCGGCCAGGGCGGGGGCAACCGGGTCGATCCCCAGCCCATAGGCATCCGCCTTCACGACCGCCGCGCAGGCGGCCGGCGCCGCGCGGTCGCGCAGCAAACGCCAATTGTCGGTTACGGCGGTCAGGTCGATGGTCAGGATGGAACAGGCGGCCTCGGTCTGCATGGCGTGGTCATCGCCCATCCGGTGCCGGGGGTCAATACGTATCGGGCAGGTGATCGTCCGCGACGTAGTTCGAGAATTTCGTCGTGTTGCCGTCGAAACGCAGGGTGATCTTGCCGGTCGGGCCGTGGCGCTGCTTGCCGATGATCACCTCGGCCTTGCCATAGGCGCTCTCGCACAGCGACTTCCAGTGCTCGTGCCGGTCATGGAACTTCTCGTCGCCTTCGTCGGGCCGGCGCACCGGCTCCGCGCGGCCGAGATAATATTCCTCGCGGAACACGAACATGACGACGTCGGCGTCCTGCTCGATGGAGCCGGATTCGCGCAGGTCGGCCAGCTGCGGGCGCTTGTCCTCGCGCTGCTCGACGGCGCGCGACAGCTGCGACAGGGCGATCACCGGCACATGCAGTTCCTTGGCGATGGCCTTCAGGTTCCGTGTGATCTCGGAAATCTCGTTCACGCGGTTCTCGGCCCGGGCGCCGGCGGGGGCCTGCAGCAGCTGCAGATAGTCGACCACGATCATGTGCAGCCCGTGCTGGCGCTTCAGCCGCCGGGCGCGGGTGCGAAGCGAGGAGACCGGCAAGGCCGGCGTATCGTCGATGAACAGCGGCGTGCGTTCCAGCCGCTGGGTCGCCTGCACCAGCTTCTGGAAATCCTGATCGTTCAGCTCGCCCTTGCGGATTTTCTCCGACGGGATGCCGGTCTGCTCGGCGAGGATACGGGTGGCCAGCTGTTCGGCCGACATTTCCAGCGAGAAGAAGGCGACGACGTAGCGGTCATCCTGTTCCAGCGTCCGGGTGGCGGCATGGAAGGCGATGTTGGTGGCCAGCGCCGTCTTGCCCATGGCGGGACGGCCGGCAAGGATCAGCAGGTCCGAATAGTGCAGACCGCCCAGCATCTTGTCGAGTTCGGTGAAACCCGAAGGCACACCGGCCAGCCCGCCCTCACGACGGTAGGCGCTGGCCGCCATCTCGATGGAATCCGCCATCGCCTTGGAGAAGGTCTGGAACCCGCGCTCGCTGCGCCCGGTCTCGGCGAGGCCAAACAACCGCCCTTCCGCCGCCTCGATCTGGCTTTCGGCAGTGGCGTCGAGATCATGCTTGAAGGCCTCGTTCACCACCGTCTCGCCGAAATCGATCAGCTGCCGGCGCAGATAGAGGTCATAGACGGTGCGGCCGTAATCCTCCGCATTCACCACGGTCACGACCGAGGCCGCCAGCTTCACCAGATATTGCGCGCCGCCGACATCGGCCAGCGAGCCGTCCTGATCGAAGAAATTCTTCAGGGTGATCGGGTTGGCCATCTGGCCGCGCTCGATCAGCTTGCCGCAGGCCTCATAGATGCGGCCATTCACCGGATCGGCGAAATGATCCTTCTGCAGGAATTCGGACACCCGCTCATAGGCGCCATTATTGACCAGGATGGCGCCCAGCAGCGCCTGCTCCGCTTCCAGATTATGCGGCGGGATGCGGTAGGGCGGGCTCTGCGGGTCGGTTACCCCTTCTGCGGGGCGCTCCGCCCGGTCCGGCAGGCTGGTGATCTTCGCGCTGGTCTGATTTCCGTCGGTCATGTCCGCACTCTATCCCCACAGGCCCGGCATCGGAAGATGCCGCCGGAAAAGGAAACGGGGATGGATTTTATCCACAGCCTGTTAACTGCGTGGACAAAGGCTTCCGGACAAAGAAAAACGGCGCCCCGCGAAGGGGCGCCGTTCCTCGGAAAAAATCTTCTAGCGCGAAAGATCAGTCGCGCGACGACATCTCGTAGCCTTCGGCAGCCGCATCCTCGGCGGCCTGGATGAGCTCCTCGATCTCGTCAACCGGCTCATTGCTCATGAAGGCTTCGCCGGTCTTCGCCTGAGTCTCGGCCTCTTCCGCCGAACGGGCGACGTTCGCCGTGATGCTCACCGCGACTTCCGGGTGCAGCACGACGCGCAGGCCGAACAGGCCCAGCGTCTTGATCGGCTTGTCGATGATCACCTGGCGGCGGTCGATGGTCACTCCGGCCTCGGTCACCGCCTCGGCAACGTCACGCGCGGTCACGGAACCGAACAGGTTGCCCATCTCGCTGGCCTGGCGAACCAGGACGACGCTCATGCCGTCCAGCTTGCCGGCGACCTGCTCGGCCTCCTGCTTGCGCTGCAGGTTCTCCGCCTCAAGCTGCGTCTTGCGGGACTGGAACTGCTCCAGGTTCCCCTTGGTCGCCCGCAGCGCCTTGCTCTGCGGCAGCAGGAAATTACGGGCAAAGCCGGGCCGAACCTTGACCACGTCGCCCATCTGGCCGAGCTTCTCGACACGCTCGAGCAGGATGACTTCCATATTCTTCACTCCTCGCCTTGGGTCGGACCGGCGAACCGACGCCGCAGCCCGAAAAGCTGATCGACGATACCGAGCAGCATCACCAGCAGAACCGGCCAGCCGAACAGCACCATCGTCACATACACAACAACCAACAACACCTGTCTTGCGGCGAGCTTCAGGATGAAGCCATGCACCACCGCCAGACCGGCGAACAAATACGCCATGCCGAGCACGACCAGCAGATTGCGCCCGATATACCCCAAACCACCAGGCGCCACCAGCCCAACCACCGCCGCCACGACCAGGGCCACCAGCAGCGCGCGGGGCAATTCCAGCGTCGCCATGTCCGGCGACGGGCGGAGATTGCGCCCGAAGCGCGAGGCCAGCCCCTGCGCCAGCGCGCCGTTGACCGCGATCATCACGACCCAGGAGGCCGCCGCGATCCCCGGAAACAGCGCCGCCATCAACGCGATGGCCGGCGTGATCTCTCCGGTTTCCGCCCCGCCCGCCTGCAGCATTCCCTGCAGGCCGGCATTCAGGAACGTCCGGACCGCTGCCTCCAGCCCGCCCTCGCTGCCTGCGAAGACCAGCCAGATGATCACCAGCACCGTGGCCGCCATGGCGGCCAGCAGGGCCGTCAGCCGGCCCAGCGGGTACCATTCGATCCCGCTGCCCTCCTCGCCTGCCATGACAGGCCGGGAGAGCAAGGCCTGGCGGACCAGAACCGCGACGGGCAGCACCTCGATCCCGAGATAGAGCCCCGCCGCCATCAGGCTGCCGCTGGCCAGCCCGACGATAACGAAGGCCGCAGCCCCCGCCACCAGCAGGGCGGTCAGCCCCAGCGCGAGACCGGCCAGGAACAGCGGCAGCGGCGCCAGATAGGCCAGCAGGAAGGCGCCGGGAGATCCCAACACCACGGACAGATACAGTGCCGCGCTTGTCAGCCCGGCCGCACCGGCCCATCCCCAATAGCCTGTCATTGTCCTCCCACCGCGGCCCGGCTGGTCATTAACGCCGGTTCTGCGTCCTAAAAACGGACAAGCCTAGTCCAGCACGTAGGGCAGCAGCGCCAGGAAGCGGGCGCGCTTGATGGCCTGGGCCAGCTCGCGCTGCTTCTTGGTCGACACCGCCGTGATACGGCTCGGCACGATCTTGCCGCGCTCGGAGATGAAACGGCCGAGCAGACGGACGTCCTTGTAATCGATCACCGGCGCATTCGGGCCGGAGAACGGGCAGGACTTGCGACGACGGGTAAAGGGCCGCCGGCCACCACCAGGACGGATGCTCATGCCACGTCTCCTTCGCTACGGCTCTCGTTCGAGTCGCCGCGGTCGTAATTGCGCGGACCCCGGTCACCTCGGTCGCCACGATCACCGCGCGGGCCGCGATCACCCCGGTCGCCACGATCACCGCGCTCCGGACGGTCGCCACGCTCGCTGCGCTGCTGCAGCATCACCGACTGGCCATCCTGCAGCGCCTCGACCCGCAGGGTCAGGCAGCGCAGCACGTCTTCGTTCAGGCGCATGTTGCGCTCCATCTCGGCGACGGCGGCAGCCGGCGCGTCGATGTTGAACATCACGTAGTGGCCCTTGCGGTTCTTCTTGATCTTGTAGGCAAGGCTGCGCAGACCCCACTGCTCGAGGGACTTCACTTCGCCGCCATTATTCTTGATGATCTCCGAGAACTGCTCGGTCAGGGCTTCCACCTGAGTGGTGGAAATGTCCTGGCGTGCGATCCACACGCTTTCATACAAAGCCATTCATAACCCCTTCTGGCTATATCGGCCCCCGCCGGACCTTCCGAAAACCGGAAAATCGGACACAGGCATAGCCGGCCCCATTGCCGGCAAGGGAAAAACGAAGCGCCGCTTATACACGAAGGCGCGCCCGGTTCAAGCACAGATTTGGCCGAACCTGCCCTGAATGGTGTGGCAGGACTTGACAGGCAGGGCTGGCAGGCTATCACTTGCCGCCATTTCGCGGCGAGCCGGAAAGAGCATGATGAAACGCACCTTCGTATTTCCCGGACAGGGGTCCCAGGCCGTCGGCATGGGCAAGGAACTGGCCGAGGCCTACCCCGCCGCCCGCGAGGTCTTCGACATGGTGGACGAGGCGCTGGGCGAAAAGCTCTCCGCGCTGATCTTCGACGGGCCGCTGGAAACCCTGACCCTGACCGAGAACGCGCAGCCGGCACTGATGGCGGTTTCCGTCGCCGCCGTGCGCGCGCTGGAAAGCGTCACCGGCAAGCAGCTGGCCGCGATGGGGCACTTCGTCGCCGGCCACTCGCTGGGCGAATATTCGGCGCTGGCCGCCGCCCGCTCCCTGGAGCTGGAGGATGCCGCCCGCCTGCTGCGCCTGCGCGGCCAATCCATGCAGAAGGCCGTGCCGGTCGGCGCCGGCGCCATGTGCGCCATGCTGGGCGTCGAGATCGAGCTGGCCCGCGAGATCGCCGCGGAAGCAGCAGAAGATCAGGTCTGCGATATCGCCAACGACAATGGCGGCGGCCAGGTGGTGCTGAGCGGCGACAAGGCAGCGGTGGAACGCGCCGTAGCCATCGCTACAGCCAAGGGCGTCAAGCGCAGCGTCATGCTGCCGGTCAGCGCGCCGTTCCACTGCACGCTGATGGCGCCCGCCGCCGATGCGATGGGCCAGGCGCTGGCCGAAATCAGCCTGCAGAAGCCGTCCATCCCGGTGATCGCCAACGTCTCCGCCCAGGCCGAGACCGACCCGGCAAACCTGCGCCAGCTTCTCGTACAGCAGGTGACCGGCATGGTACGCTGGCGCGAATCGATGGTGCATGCCGCCGATCAGGGTGTGACCCAACTGGTCGAGCTGGGCGCCGGCAAGGTGCTGACCGGCCTCGCCAAGCGCATCGATCCGCGCCTGGAAGGCGTTGCCATCGGCGCGCCGGCGGCGATCGAGGCTTTCGCTGAGACGCTCGGCTGAGCCACAGCCGGACCGGCTTTATAAGGATAGGGAGTATCGCATGTTCGATTTGACGGGAAAGGTCGCGCTTGTCACCGGCGCGTCGGGCGGCATCGGCGGCGCCATCGCGCGTGCCCTGCACGCCCAGGGCGCCACGGTGGCGCTAAGCGGCACCCGCACCGGCCCGCTGGAGGAACTGGCGGGCGAGCTGGGTGAGCGCGCCGTCGTCACCCCGGCGAACCTCACCGACACGGCCGCCACCGAGGCGCTGATCAAGACCGTCGAGGAACAGGCCGGCGGGCTGGACATCCTGGTGAACAATGCCGGGCTGACCCGCGACGGCCTGCTGCTGCGCATGAAGGACGAGGACTGGCAGACCGTGCTGGACGTCAACCTGACCGCCGGCATGCGCCTGGCCCGCGCAGCCCTGCGCGGCATGATGAAGAAGCGCTGGGGCCGGATCGTCGGCATATCCTCCGTGGTCGGCGCCACAGGCAATCCGGGACAGACCAACTACGCCGCATCCAAGGCCGGCATGATCGGCTTCTCCAAGGCGCTGGCCGCCGAAGTCGCGGCGCGCGGCATCACGGTAAACATTGTCGCCCCCGGCTTCATCGCCACCGCCATGACCGATGCCTTGTCGGAAGAGCAGCGCGCCAAGCTGTCGGAGCGGATTCCCGCCGGCCGGCTGGGCACACCGGAAGATATCGCCGCCTCGGTCGTCTATCTGGCAAGTGAGGAGGCCGCCTACGTCACCGGCCACACCATTCATGTGAATGGCGGCATGGCGATGCTGTAATGGCCCTTATTAGGGTATGAAACCGCTGCGAAAAGCGGTTTCATGTTGCATTTGTCGAAGGCTGGCCTGAAAAAACAAAGTGTGATAGAGAACCCCACCTTGCCGTCCGAGGGAAGTATCGGCCACAGGCGGCGCCTTCGGTAAACAGGTTTTTTTCAATATAAATCAAGGGACTGCTAATCATGAGCGATGTCGCCGAGCGGGTGAAGAAGATCGTCGTCGAACACCTGGGTGTGGATGAGGCGAAGGTTACCGAGGATGCCAGCTTCATCGACGATCTGGGCGCCGACAGCCTAGACACCGTCGAGCTGGTGATGGCGTTCGAGGAAGAGTTCGGCTGCGAGATCCCGGACGACGCGGCGGAGAAGATCCAGACCGTGAAGGACGCGATCACCTTCATCGAGAAGAACGCTTCCTAAGCGTCGCTGTCCTGTCGGTGCTGTACGCAGGATGCACGGATTCACGTAACGAACAGCGGTACAGAGCATGAGACGTGTCGTCGTCACCGGGATGGGTCTGGTCACACCGCTGGGTTGCGGTGTCAACGCTACCTGGGATCGCCTCGTTGCCGGACAATCCGGAATTACTGGCGTACAGCATTTCGATGTCTCGGACCTGCCGGCGAAGATCGCCGGCCAGGTGCCGGACGGCCCCGCATCGGAAGGCAAGTTCACCGCCGACGAGTGGGTGTCCACCAAAGACCAGCGCAAGATGGACCGCTTCATCGTCTATGCGGTGGCGGCGGCCGATCAGGCGGTGGCTGATTCGGGCCTAACCCCGGACAGCGACGAGGAACGCGAGCGTATCGGCGTCATGATCGGCTCCGGCATCGGCGGGCTGGAGACCATCTATAATGGCTCCATCACGCTGAAGGAGCAGGGGCCGCGCCGGATCACCCCGTTCTTCATCCCGGCGGCGCTGATCAACCTGGCCTCCGGTCATGTCTCGATCAAATACGGCTTCCGCGGTCCGAACCATGCGCCGGTGACGGCCTGCTCGACCGGCGCGCATGCAATCGGCGATGCCTCCCGCCTCATCATGCATGGCGATGCTGACGTGATGGTTGCCGGCGGCGCGGAAGCCGCGGTCAGCCGCATCGGCATTGCCGGCTTCGCGGCGGCCCGCGCGCTCTCCACCAGCTATAACGATACGCCGGAAAAGGCCTCCCGCCCGTGGGACGAAGGCCGCGACGGCTTCGTCATGGGCGAAGGCGCCGGCGTCGTGGTGCTGGAAGAATATGAGCACGCCAAGAAGCGCGGCGCGACGATCTATGCCGAGATCGTCGGCTATGGCATGTCGGGCGATGCCCACCACATCACTGCCCCTGCGGATGACGGCAATGGCGGCTTCCGCTCCATGCGCGCGGCCCTGCGCAGCGCCAGCATGTCGCCCGAGGATATCGATTATGTGAACGCCCACGGCACCTCGACGCCGCTGGGTGACGAGATCGAGCTGGGCGCCGTAAAGCGGCTGTTCGGCGATGCCGCGAAGTCGATTTCCATGTCCTCCACCAAGTCGGCCATCGGGCATCTGCTGGGTGCTGCCGGCAGCGTTGAGGCGATCTTCTGCATCCAGGCGATGCGCAACAGCCTGGTGCCGCCGACGCTGAACCTGGACAACCCGTCCGAGAGCTGCCAGGGCATCGACCTCGTGCCGCACAAGGCGAAGGAGAAGAAGGTCCGCGCGGCCCTCTCCAACTCCTTCGGGTTCGGCGGCACCAACGCCTCGCTGATCTTCACCTCGGTTGCCTGAGCGGGCGTCCGATGGGACGCCTGATTTCCGGCCTGCTGACCTTCCTGCTGCTGGGCCTGCTGGCCGGCGGCGGGCTGGTCGCGTGGGGCTATGCCCAGTTCACCCGTCCCGGACCGCTGCAGGCGCAGACCGCGCTGGTGATCCCGCGCGGCAGCGGTGTCGAGACGATCGCCCGTCGGCTGGAGCAGGCCGGCATCCTGCGGCATCCCGAACTGTTCATGGTGGCGGTGAAGATCAAGGGGACTGCCGGCTCACTGAAGGCCGGCGAATACGCCTTCAAGCCCGGCATCAGCCCGCGTGAGGTGATGGCGCTGCTGCAGAGCGGCGAGACCGTGGTGCGGCGCCTGACCATCGCCGAAGGGCTGACCGTGCGCCAGATCGCCAGCCAGCTGGCCGCCGTTGAAGGGCTGGACGGGAATCCCGCCGACCTGCCGCCGGAAGGCAGCCTGCTGCCCGAGACCTATCATTTCTCCTATGGTGACGAGCGGTCGGAAATTCTCCGCCGCATGCGCAATGCCATGCGCGAGACGCTTGACCGGCTGTGGGAACAGCGCGCGCCCGACCTGCCCTTCGACACCAAGGAGGAAGCGCTGGTGCTGGCCTCCATCGTCGAGCGGGAGACCGCGATCCCGGCAGAACGCCCGCGCGTCGCCGCCGTCTTCGTGAACCGGCTGCGCAAGGGCATGCGGCTGCAATCCGACCCGACGGTGATCTACGGTCTCAGCGATGGGCTGGGGGTGCTGGAACGGCCGTTGCTGCGCGTCGATCTGCAGAAGGACCACCCCTACAACACCTATACCCGCGACGGGCTGCCGCCGGCGCCGATCTGCAACCCCGGTCGCGACTCGCTGCGCGCGGTCCTCAATCCGATTTCCAGCGACGAATACTACTTCGTGGCGGATGGCAGCGGCGGCCATGCCTTCGCCCGCACGCTGGACGAGCACAACGCCAATGTGCGGCGCTGGCGGCAGTTCCAGCGCGAGCAGCGGCAGTAGGCGTTACTTCTTCTTCCCGGCGTAGGGATTGCGGCCCTTGCGCAGATACACGCGCACCGGCACGCCCGGCATGTCGAAATCCTGCCGCAGCCCGTTCACCAGATATCGCTGGTAGCTGCCTGGCAGTTCCTCCGGACGGCTGGCCCAGATCGCGAAGGTCGGCGGCCTGGTCTTGATCTGCGTCATGTAGCGCAGCTTCAGCCGGCGTCCGGCGACCAGCGGCGGCGGATGCATTTCCAGCAGGCCGGCCAGCCAGCGGTTCAGCTGCGCGGTGGAGATACGGCGGTTCCAGGTGTCGTACACCTGGAAGACGGCGGCCATCAGCCGGTCAAGGTTGCGCCCCTTCAGCGCCGACAGCGTCACCACCGGCACACCCTTCACCTGGCTGAGCGACGTCTCCAGCCGGTCGCGCAGGTCGGCCAGCGCGGTTTCCTTGTCGGCAACCGCATCCCACTTGTTGAAGGCGATGACGAGGGCGCGCCCCTCCTCCTCCACCATGCGGGCGATGGTCAGGTCCTGCTTGTCCATGCCCAGCTCGGCATCCAGCATCAGCACCACGACATGGGCATAGCGGATGGAGCGCAGCGTATCCTGCACGGACAACTGCTCCAGCTTCTCGTCAATCCGTGCCTTGCGGCGCATGCCGGCGGTATCGACCAGCCGCACCGGCCGCCCCTCATATTCCCAGTCAGTGGCGATGGCGTCGCGGGTGATGCCGGCCTCAGGACCGGTCAGCATGCGCTCCACGCCCAGCAGCCGGTTGACCAGCGTCGATTTGCCGGCATTCGGCCGGCCAACAATCGCCATCTGGATGATCCGGGGCGCGTCATCCGGCAGCAAGTCGCCGTCCAGCACCTCCTCGCCATCCTCACCGGTCACCGTCAGCCCTGGTTCCGTCTGCGGCTGCTCCTCGTCCTCCGGCTCTTCCTCCGGCATGTGTTCGACGATGGCGTCATACAGGTCGGACAGGCCGATGCCATGCTGCGCGGAAAACGGGATCGGGTCGCCCAGCCCCAGCGCATAGGCCTCCAGCAGGCCGGGTTCACCCGCCCTGCCCTCGCATTTGTTGGCAACCAGCACGACCGGCCGGCTGCCCTTGCGCAGCAGCCGCGCGAAGGTCTCGTCCAGCGGCGTCAGCCCGGCGCGCGCATCAACCACCATGAGGGTGAGGTCGGCCTCCTCAATGGCACGCTCGGTCTGCTGGCGCATCCGGGCGGGCAGGCTGTCATCGTAGCTGTCCTCATAGCCGGCCGTGTCGATCAGCCGGAAGCGCAGCGGCCCGAGCTGGCCTGCAGCCTCGCGCCAGTCGCGGGTCACGCCGGGCGTGTCCTCGACGATGGCCAGCTGCTTGCCGGCCAGCCGGTTGAACAGAGTCGATTTTCCGACGTTCGGCCGGCCGACAATGGCAATGGTAAAGCGAGTCATGTCGCTCAAATGACCTGTCCCAACCTGATGTTTGTCGGGCTCAGCGCAACGCCAGCAATTCGGCGTCGTCGGTGAGGATGTACAGCGTATTGTCCGCAACCACCGGCGTCACTGAGACACCATCCGGCAGGTCGAAGCGGCCAAGGACCTCGCCGGTATAGGGCGAGACCGAGATCGCCTCGCCGTGCGAACCGGCGACGATCAACCTGTCACCGGCCAGCACCGGCCCGGACCAGAAGATCGGATCTTCCCGGTCCTCCTCATCCTCGAAGCGCGGCAGCCGGGTGATCCAGCGGATAAAACCCTCCTTGCGGGTCAGCGCCACCAGTTCGGCATCGTTGCTGATGACGAACACATAATCGCCCGCGACCCACGGCATCTGGGTGCCGCCAATATCCTTTTCCCACAGGCGCGCGCCAATCCGGCGGTCAACCGCTGCCATACGGCCGCTATGGCTGATCGCCAGCACGATCTCGCGGTCGATCACCGGCAGGCCGCGGATATCGGCCAGGCTGGAAATCGCATCGACCCGGCGCACGGCGGTCAGATTGTCGGTCCACAGCAGGCGGCCATTTTCCGCCCGCAGCGCGAAGATCTCACCGGAGGAGAAAGGCGCGATGACCACGTCGCGCTCCACAGCCGGGCTGGCGCCGCCGACAAGACCCGCCACCTCGGAGATGCCGGCATGGCCCCACAGCCGCTCACCGGTTTCCGCGCTCAGCGCAATCATCTGATTGTCCAGCGTGATGACGAAGACCCGGCCGTCCGAGACGCTCGGCGCGGCACGAACCGGGGCCGGCATGTTGGATCGCCAGACCTGTTCGCCATTCTCCGCCGAAAGCGCCAGCACCTGAGCATAGCCACTGCCGACATAGACCCGGCCATTGGCATAGCCCAGCCCGCCGCCGACCACGGCGCTGTCCTCGCCCTCCGGCGCGGTCTCGACCTGCCACAGCCGGTTGCCGTTCCGGGCATCGAAGGCGCTGACCATGCCCTCGGCATCAATGGTGAAGACCTTGCCGGCTGCCACGATGGGCGGCGCGATCAGCACGGCTTCGTCGCCGGAGCCTTCGCCGGCATCGGCGCGCCAGACCACGCCCGGCGCATCGCCAAGCGCCAGATGATGCATGGCGTGATTGGACCGCCCACCGGCCATGGCCCAGTCCGGATTGACGACCGGGCGCGGCAGGCGGACCGCCAGTTCGGCGACCTGGGGATCGGCCTTCAGCTCGCTGTCGAACAGCAGCACGGCCATGCGCTCGCCCGGCAGCGGTGGCGCTTCCTTGGTGCCAAACCAGCCGCAGCCGGCAAGCGCGCCCGAAAAGGCGACAGCAACGGAAACCGACAGGGTCCAGCGGGTCAGGGCGCGAAATCTGGTCATCTGGGGACTATTCTGGCAGGGCCTGAAGCAGCTCGGCGGCGCGGGCGCGGGCAGCCTGCGGCGCTTCCAGATCGTCGGTCACCTGGCGCAGCAGCGCGCGTGCCTCCGCCCGGTTGCCCTGGGATTCCGCCGCCAGTGCCGTCAGTTCGCGCGCCAGATGGCGCCAGGGGCTGGTGCCCTCGACCAGGGTCGCCAGGTGCGCCTTCACGGCGGCAGCCTCGCCCGCTTCCAGCCGGCGCTGACCACCCAGCACCAGCGCCAGGTCGCGCAGCGACTGGGGAGCGGCGGCATCGCCGGCCAGCGCGTCCAGGGATGCAATTGCCTCCGCGCGCTTTTCCTGCTGCCACAGCAGGCCCGCCTGCTCCAGCCGAGCCAGTGCGGCATAGCCGGAGCCGCCCGACTGCGCCAAGGCGGCAAACCGGTCTGCCGCCTGGTCATTCTGCTCACCGACGAGGGCCACCGCCGCCGCATAGCTCTGCGCCGCTTCGGCCTGCTGGCGGGACTGGTATTCCTTCCAGCCGACATAGCCGGCGGTTCCCAGCAGCAGCGCCGCCACGCCGCCCACGATCAGGTACCGGTAGCGCGACCAGACGCGCTTCAGATTGTCCTGACGAAGTTCCTCGTCGATTTCGCGAAAAATATCGGCCACGGGCAAGCTTCTCGCTAACGGGAGGACCGGATCGGTCCGAAAGCGGCGTAAGGTAGCCTCCGCGCCCCGGCAATGCAATGCGAAGCGGTGCCGCACCGGCGAGTTCGCATGCCTTAGGTTGTATCGACAGTCAGGGTTGGATCGCGGTATTGAGCGCAAATCGTTCAGTTTCAGGAGTCAAAGCGCAGGAAGGGTCGTCCCCTTCTAAGCTTTGGCGACGCCAAAATGGGCGATTTGCGCAATATTTCTCCGAAACGCGGCGAATTTTGTCCCTGAATGCGTTGCGCCCCGCTTGTGGTGGACGGCACCACGGCGCGGTTCGCGCCTGTTCAGGATCAAAATTCGACACGCGCCGCGCCCAAACCTGACTGTCGATACAGCCTAGGCCTTTACGCTGCCGGCAAATTTGGCAAAACTGTTACATCATCCCCAGACGGAACAGGTGCCGAGACCGCCTTATGAACCAGTTCGTCCACCTGGCCGACTATCGCAAACAGCGCCGAGGCACCTATTTCAGCCGGTACGAGCTGGGCAGGATACTGGATGTGTACAGCCGCCGCGTCGCCTCGGGCGAATGGCGCGATTATGCCATCGACCATGACGGCCAGGTCGCCAGTTTCTCGATCTTCCGCCATACCCACGAACGCCCGATCTTCGCCATCCTGAAATGCAACAAAGGGCCGCAGCGCCCGGTGGACTATCTCCTGGTCAGCGGCAAGCAGCAGCTGAAGCGCGCTTCCACGCTGGAGGAAATTCTTGCCGCCTTCGACCGCCGCCTTGAAGTGGTCCGCTAAGGCCGCACGCTGAAACGGCGGCAGGATCGACGCCGCACCCCGCATCCGCTATTGTCTGGCGCGATCCTTGCTTGGCTCAGAACATGAGCCGATACGCAACAGGTGCCAGAGCAGACATGTCGCAATCTCCCTATCGAAGCGGCGCGCCGGCAGGCCGTCCGCCCCGGCATGTGCCCATGCCGCCGCTGAAGATCGCCCCGGCGCGGGAAGCCCCGCGCCCGAAGAAGCCGCGCGCCGACATGTCGCATGACGAGCGGGCGGCGGAGATCGTCGATCATCTGCGCGACGCCATCGAGAGCCGCAAGGATGGCGGCGAGAAGGCCGGCGGCATGTCCTACCGCGACTGGCGCAAGCTGGCGCAGCAGGAAATCGCCGAGGCGCTGCGCGATACAGCACTGCGCGCCGCCATCGGCGAGGTGATGTCGGCCCGGCGCATCGGCAATCTGGCGCTTCGGCTGGGCTTCATGCTGCTGGCCGCCGTCGCCTCCTTCTTCGCCTTCTGGTTCGGCGTGGTCTGGATCGGCCAGGAATTTGGTGCCGCCTGGAGCACGCTGGCGACCGTCACCGCGCTGCTGCTGACCGGTGCCTTCATCGCCGGCGGGCTGATGGTCGGCGGCAAGGATGGCGACCCTAAGGACCAGATCGACCCTGACCGGCTGTAAATATTTCCGCCGGTAAGTACGCTCCCCTTCCCCCCTATCCGCTTCCCCTGATACATCTTGACCCCAATCAAGAAGATCAGCGGAGGAAGCCCATGCATCTTAGCCTCAACGGGCGCAACGCCATCGTCACGGCGGCGGGCGGCGGCATCGGCAGGCGGATCGCCGAGCTGTTCCACCAGGCCGGCGCCCGGCTGTTCCTCTGCGATATCGACGAGACGGCGCTGGACGAGACCATCGCCGCCCTGCCCGGCAGCTTCGGCATAGTGGTGGACGTCGCCGACCGGGCGCAGGTGGACAAGTTCATGGACACCGCGCTGAAGGAGCTGAACGGCCTCGACATCCTCATCAACAATGCCGGCATCGCCGGACCGACCGGCCCCATCGAGGAGATCGACCCGGACGAGTGGCAGCGCACCCTGGATGTGAATCTGAACGGGCTGTTCTTCTTCACCCGCCGCGCCGTGCCGGCCCTCAAGCAATCCGGCGGCGGTTCCATCGTGAACCTGGCCTCCGCCGCCGGGCGTTTCGCCTTCCCGATGCGCAGCCCCTATTCGGCGACGAAATGGGGTGTGGTCGGTGTCACCCGCACCCTGTCGGTCGAGCTTGGAGAGTACGGCATCCGGGTGAACGCCATCCTGCCCGGCTCGGTCGCTGGTCCGCGCATCGAGAAAGTGCTGACCGCCAAGGCCAAGGCGCGCGGCATCGGCGAGGAGGAGATGCGCGCCGAGATGCTGGCACCGATCTCGCTGAAGGAATTCGTGACCGCGACCGATGTGGCCAGCATGGCGCTCTATCTCTGCTCCGACGCCGGACGGCACGTCACCGGACAGAGCCTGAATGTCGATGCCGGCACCGAATATCTCGTCTGACCCCCAGTCTCAGGATGAACCCATGACCGCACCCTTCCGTACCCTGACGCCGGACGCCCAGTATCATGACGACGCGCTGGTCGAGCGCGAGGCCGCAGCCGGCCAGCTGAACCTCGTCACCCTGCGCGAGCGCGGCGCCGAGGCCATCCCCGATGCCGAATGGGAACAGGCCGAGGCCATCCTGCTGTGGCACGAATGCCCGATCACCCCGGCGCTGGTGCCGAAGCTGAAGAAATGCCGTATCATCGTGCGCTGCGGTGCCGGCTTCGACCATGTCGAGCTGAAGGCGACGGGCGCAGCCGGCATCCCGGTCTGCAACGTGCCCGACTATGGCACCAGCGAGGTGGCGGACCACGCCATCGCCCTGATGCTGACGCTGCGCCGGAACATCGTGCAGTATAATGACCGCATCCGCACCGACCCGGTGGCCGGCTTCGACTGGAGCGGCCCGGCCACCACCATCCGCCGCATCCGCGGCCAGAAACTGGGCATTGTCGGGCTCGGCCGCATCGGCACGGCAACGGCCCTGCGCGCCAAGGCCTTCGGGCTGGAGGTGATGGCCTACGACCCCGGCCTCGCCTGGGGGCAGGAGATCGCGCTGGGCGTCACCAGGATGGCCGACCTGCATGACATGCTGGGCAAAGCCGATATCGTCAGCCTGCACGCGCCGCTGACCGAGGAAACGCGGCACATCATCGATGCGGCGGCGCTGGCCGCCATGAAGCCCGAAGCCGTGCTGGTGAATACGGCGCGGGGCGCGCTGATCGACCTCGGCGCGCTGCACGCAGCACTGAAGGAGAACCGCATCGCCGCCGCCGGCCTCGACGTACTGCCGAAGGAACCGCCGGAAGCCGATCATCCGCTGATGCGCGATTTCCATGACCAGCCGGACTGGATCAGGGGCCGCCTCGTCGTCACCCCGCATGCCGCCTGGTACAGCATCGAGAGCCAGACTGATGCCCGCCGCAAGGCGGTAGAGACAGCCATCGCCTTCCTGCGCGACGGTGAGCTGCGCAACTGCGTGAACGGAGCCTATCTGAAGCGGTGATCCGGCTGTGACTATTTCGCTCTATCCTTGCCATCACCCTCCAACCGTCACCCCCGCACTTGTTGCGGGGGGCCAGGCTTCCGCCTGCTGGATGCCCGCCCGAGTAAGCTGAACCCTGGATTCCCGGCACAAGGCCGGGAATGACATATGAGGAAAACCGTCAGCGCCTAACCCTGCTTCTCGTCCGCCGGCTCGATCTCATCGTAATGCTCCAGGAAGCTGTCGAGGTCGCCCTTCACGCGCTCGACCATCAGGCGCACCATGCGGCGGTCCGGCGTGGCGCACAGCGCCTCCGTCGTTGCCGTGCCGAGCTGGTTGACCGCATGGGCCAGCAGCTTAATCGCCATCTGATCCGCGAACTTCATTGCCTGCCTCTCTGATGCCGCAACCGGCCTGTTCCATATTCGCCGCCAGCCTATAGATTGGACCCGGCTTTGGCAAAACCAGGACGCGCCCCGTGAACATCATCTTCCTCGCCATCGTGATGATTGCCTTCCTCGTAGCCGCGATGCGGCAGTTCGCCTGGAGCGGAGACGGGCAGTCGCCGATGGAGCTGCTGGGGGCGGGCATGATCAAGGCCGCCGAGGGCTCGGTGACGCTGGCCCTCGGCCTGATCGGCGTGATGGCACTGTTCCTGGGACTGATGAAGGTGGCGGAGGCCGGCGGCCTGCTGACCATCGTGGCGCGGCTGCTGCGCCCGCTGATGGTGCGGCTGTTCCCCGAGGTGCCGGCGGATCATCCGGCGATGGGTGCCATGATCATGAATTTCTCGGCCAACGTGCTGGGCCTCGGCAATGCCGCCACGCCGTTCGGCATCCGCGCCATGCAGGAGCTGGACAGGCTGAACCCATACAAGGGCACGGCAACCAACGCGATGGCGCTGTTCCTGGCGATCAACACCTCCTCCATCACGCTGCTGCCGACCGGCGTCATCGCCATCCGCGCGGCGGCCGGCTCGACCGACCCCGCCGGCATCCTGCCGACCACCCTGTTCGCCACCATCTGCTCCACCACGGTGGCCATCGTCATGGCGAAGCTGCTGCAACGTTATTGGAGCGCCAATCCCGCCGATCTGCAGATCACGCCAGAAAAAACGGAGGCCGAAACGGTGTCGGTGCCACTGCCGGAAAGCGACGCCCCAGCGGGTGAGGGCTATCCCGCCTGGGTGTCGGCGCTGGCGCTGGGCATCATCCTCGCCATGGTGCCGGTCACCATCCTGCATGGCCGGACCATAGCACCCTGGATCATCCCCGGCCTGATGGTGCTGCTGCTGGGCTTCGGCGCCATCAAGCGGGTGAAGATCTACGAGGTATTCGTGGAAGGTGCCAAGGACGGCTTCCAGGTCGCGGTCCGCATCATCCCCTATCTGGTGGCAATCCTGGTTGCGGTCGCCATGTTCCGGGCCAGTGGCGCGCTGGAGATGCTGATCACGCCGCTGGGCGCCATCACCAACCTGGTCGGCCTGCCGCCGGAGGCGCTGCCGATGGCGCTGCTGCGTCCGCTCTCCGGTTCCGGCGCCTATGGCATCATGGCGTCGATCATCAACGACCCCGCCATCGGGCCGGACAGCTATACCGGCTATCTCGTCTCCACCCTGCAGGGCTCGACCGAGACCACCTTCTATGTGCTGGCGGTCTATTTCGGCGCGGTGAATATCCGCCGGCTGCGCCACACGCTGGCAGCGGCCTTGTCCGCCGATCTGGCCGGCATCATCGCCGCCACCGCCATCTGCCTCGTGCTGTTCGGCGCGCTGCGCTGACCCGGCGTCAGACGAAGCGGGTCACGCCGCCATCGACGCGCAGGCTCTGCCCGGTGATGTAGCTGGCACCGTCCGACAGCAGGAAGGCGGTCGCGGTGGCGATCTCCGAGGCATGGGCATAGCGCTGCATCGGGATGCGGGCACGGCGCGCATCCTTTTCCGGCAGGCTGTCCACAAAGCCCGGCAGCACGCAGTTCATGCGGATGCCAAGGGCGGCATGTTCGTCGGCGTAGAGCTTGCTCCAGGCACTCAGCGCGGCGCGCAGCGTGCTCATCGGGAAGTCCGCCTCCGGCTCCAGCGCGGCGTAGGAGGAGATGTTGACGATGGCGCCCTTGCCCTGATTCTGCATGATCGGCGTCACCAGCCGCGCCATGCGGATGACGTTCAGCAGCACCATGTCGAAGCCCTTGTGCCAGTCGGCATCGCTGATATCGAGCAGCGGCCCCTTCGGCGCATGGCCGGTATTGTTCACCAGCACGTCGATGCGGCCATAGCTTTCCATCGCCAGGGCAACCAGCGCCTCAAGATCGGCGGGTTCGGTCACGCTGCCGCGGATCGCCTTGCCACCCAGCTTTTCGGCCAGGTCCAGCACCGCCTCGCCGGGCGACAGCAGCACGGGCTTATAGCCCTGTGCGGCCAGTTCCGTCGCAATCGCCGCCCCGATGCCGCGCCCCGCCGCCGTAACCAGCGCAACCTTCTCCGCCATCGCCCTATCTCCCGTCCTGTGATTTGGACGCGAAGACTAGGCGAGGCGGATCAGGCCGGCAAGTGGGGGTTACAGCACCGTCAGCATGCTGGCGACTAGCGGATGGCGCACAATGTCCTGCTCGCGAAGGCGCACAACGGCGACATCGTCCAGCGCCTCCAGCCGGCGGGAAATCTCGGCAAGGCCCGACAGTTCCGGCAGCAGGTCGGTCTGGTCCGGATCGCCGGTCAGCACCATGGTGGAATTCCAGCCCAGCCGCGTCAGCAGCATCTTGATCTGGCCATAGGTGCAGTTCTGCGCCTCGTCGATGACGATGAAGGCGTTGTTCAGCGTGCGCCCGCGCATATAGGCGACCGGCGCGATCTCGATGGAGCCATCGGTCATCAGCGTCTTCAGTCGCTTGCCGCCCAGACGTTCGTTCAGCGCGTCGTAGAGCGGGCGCAGATACGGCGCCAGCTTGTCCTCCAGGCTGCCTGGCAGATAGCCCAGGCTCTCGCCGGCCTCGACCGCCGGGCGGGTCAGCAGGATGCGCGCCACCTTGCCCTGCTCGAAAGCCTCCACCGCCTTGGCAATGGCGAGGTAGGTCTTGCCGGTGCCGGCCGGCCCGACCGCCACCACCATGTGCTTCGTCTCCATCGCCGCCATCAGCGACTGCTGGTTCTCGCCCATCGGGCGCACCGTCTTCACGTAACGCTGCTCACGGCTGGCCTCGTCATAGCCTTCATCCAGCGGGTGCCAGCCTGGCGCCCCAGGGAAGAGTGCCCTTACATTCGCTTCTCGGGTTCGGGATTCGCGGACCTGTGCCTGACGGGCGGAACGCTTGGCCATACTGCAAGCTCCTCAGGTAAGAGACGGGATATGTCGGGTAAAGCCGGAAACGAAAATGCCTCCCAATGGGAGGCACAGGAGATCGATCATTCTGGGAAGGCTGGCGAGCGGGCTTGCGGGCGATAGCGAAACCGGCCTGTTCCGCCTCGATAGCATGAGGGGGACTGCACGATCCGCTGTTACCGGCAAGGGAAGCATGGGCCATCCATCCTTCGTTCCGTTTCCGCAAGAATCATATCGCGCTGCAGCAGTTATGTCCGCATCAAATTGCGGCTTCATCAAAGATTCACACTAGATGTAGTGAACGCGTTACCATGGCGCCCTGACCGGAGCAGAGCTGGAACAGCCATGAGCAAGAAAAAGGACAAGCCGGAGGCCGGCGGTTTCCTGATCCGCGGCAGGCCGGATCTGGACCGGCTGGCGAACGACCATCACGTCAGCGACGCGGCCTTCGAGAAGCGGATCAAGCCGCTGCAGGAAACGCTGCAACGCCTTCAGCAGGCCTATCTGGGCAGCCGGGAACGCGCCGTTGTCGTGCTGGAAGGCTGGGACACCGCCGGCAAGGGCGGGCTGGTGCGCCGGCTGGGCTGGACCTTCGACCCACGCAGCTTCAAGGTCCATTCCACCGCCGCCCCGAACGCCATCGAGGCGCGCCAGCATTACCTGCAGCGTTTCTGGGAAAGGCTGCCGCTGCATGGCCAGATCACCGTGTTCGACCGGTCCTGGTACGGAAGGGTGCTGGTGGAGCGGGTCGAGAATCTGACACCGGAGCCGGCCTGGCAGCGCGCCTATGAGGAGATCAACGCCTTCGAGCGCATGCTGGTCGATGATGGCGTGCGGCTGGTGAAGCTGTTCCTGCACATCAGCCGCGAGGAACAGGCGAAGCGCTTCCGCGACCGGATGGAAAACCCGCTGAAGCGCTGGAAGCTGAGCTACGAGGATTTCCGCAACCACGCCCTGTGGGACGGCTACCGCACCGCCATCGAGGAGATGGTGGAGAAGACATCCACCGAGGCCGCACCCTGGCATGTCATCCCGTCCAACGACAAACCCTTCTCGCGCCTGGCCGCCATGGAGATCATCGCCGGCAGGCTGGGCCAGGGCGTCGATGTGACGCCGCGCGAGCTGGATGCCGAATTCCGCTATCTGGCGGAAAAGACGCTGGGGAGCGGGAACGGCGGCTAGAGGCTGGTCTCGCTCCAGGAGTCCGTGCCGTCGAGCGGGATATAGGTCCGCACCTGGCGGATCGGCACCGGCCCGGACGGGTTGTTCGGCGACACCCATGAGTGGGTAGTCGCCCCCAATATCCGGCTGACGCGGCCTGTCTTTTCATCCGCAATCGGCAGCAGCAACCGCTCGCCGCTGGCCGGGCGGGTTGCCTCGGCATAGACGCGCCCCGCAATATGGACCACGGCAGGACGGGAAATCGCGGTATCGAAATAGCCCATGACGCGGGGTTGGGCGGAGCGTTTTACCAGCTCGTCGAGATAGCGCCCGACGATGCTGCCACCATAGGCCACCTTCACATGCTCGCCGATGCTGAGGTAGCGGAACCGGCGGGGATGCCCCTGCTCCTCCACCAGCCAGTGAATGTTCAGCAGATCCGGCCCCAGCCTGGGCTGCAGCTGCTCGAAGGAAGGCGGCGTGCCGCTATCTTCCAGCGCGTCCTGCCAGTGCGTGGCGAGGGCGAGCAGCCGGGCATCCTGAATCTGGGCGGCGGCAATAACGTCGATCATGCTGATCCTTCTTCTGCGGCGCTGGCATTCTGCCGGCGCTGTGCCTCTGGGAGGCGCAATGTCGTTATAATTAATTATTTGAACGACATTGAAAGAAAAGACAGTTTTCGTCCTGCCTTTTTTATTTCATATTCCTGATATGTGTCTGACATGCCAGGGCCTGCCGGCGAACGGCAGCCCGATACGGAAAGGGGGCCAGTGGCCCCCTTTCCTTTTGTGCTTTAGGCGTTTTCCGTCTTGCGCAGTGCCGCCTCGCCGCCGGCAATCGCCGCCTGGGCGGCGGCCAGCCGGGCAATCGGCACCCGGAAGGGCGAGCAGGACACATAATCCAGCCCGACCTGCTGGCAGAACTGGATGGAGGCCGGATCGCCGCCATGTTCGCCGCAGATGCCCAGCTTGATGTCCGGCCGGCTGGACCGGCCACGCTCGGCGGCGATGGCGATCAGTTCGCCAACACCGTCGGTATCCAGCGACTGGAACGGGTCCTGGTCCAGGATGCCCTGGTCCTGATAATCCTTCAGGAAGGAGCCGGAATCGTCACGCGACAGGCCGAAGGTGGTCTGCGTCAGGTCGTTGGTGCCGAAGCTGAAGAATTCGGCACTCTCGGCGATCTCGGCCGCTTTCAGCGCGGCGCGCGGCAGCTCGATCATGGTGCCGACCAGATAGTCGATCTTGCGGCCGCTCTCCTCAATTACCGCCTTGGCCGTGCGGTCGATGATGGCCTTCAGGATGTCCAGCTCCTTGCGGGTGGCAACCAGCGGAACCATCACTTCCGGCGTCACCGTCTCGCCATCCTTCTTCATCACCTCGACGGCGGCCTCGAAGATGGCGCGCGCCTGCATCTCGTAGATTTCCGGATAGGAAATGCCGAGACGGCAGCCGCGATGCCCCAGCATCGGGTTGGATTCCTTCAGCTGCACCGCGCGCTGACGCAGCGCCTCCGCATCCACGCCGGCGGCCTTGGCGACCGTGGCGATCTCCTCGTCGGTGTGCGGCAGGAACTCATGCAGCGGCGGGTCGAGCAGCCGGATGGTGACCGGCAGGCCCTGCATGATCTGGAACAGCTCCACGAAGTCCTGGCGCTGCATCGGCAGGATCTTGGCCAGCGCCTGGCGGCGGCCCTTCTCGGTCGAGGCCATGATCATCTCGCGCACGGCGACGATGCGGTCGGCATCGAAGAACATATGCTCGGTCCGGCACAGGCCGATGCCTTCCGCCCCGAACTTGCGCGCCGCGCGGGCGTCCATCGGGGTTTCGGCATTGGTGCGCACCTTCATGGTGCGAAATCGGTCAGCCCACCCCATCAGCTCGGCGAAATCGCCGGACAGCTGCGGCTGGATCGTCGGCACCTCGCCCAGCATCACCTCGCCGGTGCCGCCATCGATGGTCAGGATATCGCCTTCCTTCACCACCTTGTCGCCGGCGAACATCTGCTTCTTGGCGTAGTCGATGCGCAGCTCGCCGGCACCGGAGACGCAGGGCCGGCCCATGCCGCGCGCCACCACGGCGGCGTGGCTGGTCATGCCGCCGCGCGTCGTCAGGATGCCGCGCGCCGCGTGCATGCCGTGAATATCTTCCGGGCTGGTCTCGATGCGCACCAGGATGACAGCCTCACCCTTGCCGGCCTGGGCCTCGGCGGCATCGGCGGTGAACACCACCTTGCCGGAAGCCGCACCGGGCGAAGCCGGCAGGCCGCGGCCGATGACGGTGCGCTCGGCTTTCGGATCGAGCGTCGGATGTAGCAGCTGGTCCAGCGCCGATGGGTCGACGCGCTGCACGGCCTCCTGCTCGGTGATCAGGTCCTCGCGCACCATATCGACGGCGATCTTCAGCGCGGCGGCGGCAGTGCGCTTGCCGGTACGGGTCTGCAGCATCCACAGCTTGTTCTGCTGCACCGTGAACTCGATGTCCTGCATGTCGCGATAGTGCTTTTCCAGCTTGTCGCGGACATCCATCAGCTGGGCGAACACATCTGGCATCACCTCTTCCATCGCCGGCAGCCCGTCGTCGGAATTGGCCTTGCCGGCAACGGTCAGCGGCTGCGGCGTGCGAATACCCGCCACCACATCCTCGCCCTGCGCATTCACCAGGAACTCGCCATAGAACAGGTTGGCGCCGGTGGACGGATCACGGGTGAAGGCCACGCCGGTGGCGCAGTCATTGCCCATATTGCCGAACACCATGGCCTGCACATTGACCGCCGTGCCCCAGCTGGCCGGAATCTCATGCAGGCGGCGATAGACGATAGCGCGCTGGTTCATCCAGGAACCGAACACAGCACCAATGGCGCCCCAGAGCTGTTCCTGCGGGTCCTGCGGGAAGGGGCGGCCCAGCTCCTCCTCCACCGTCGCCTTGTACTGGGCGACGACGGCCTTCCAGTCCTCGGCGGTAAGCTCGGTGTCCAGGCGATAGCCCTTCTCGTCCTTGGCATGCTCCAGGATTTCCTCGAACAGCCCGTGATCGACCTCCAGCACCACATTGGAGTACATCTGGATGAAGCGGCGATAGCTGTCATAGGCGAAGCGCGGATCGCCCGACTTTGCCGCCAGCCCCTCCACCGTCACATCGTTCAGGCCGAGATTGAGGACAGTATCCATCATGCCCGGCATCGAGGCGCGCGCGCCGGAGCGCACGGACACCAGCAGCGGGTCCGACGGATCGCCGAACTTCATGCCCAGCGCCTTCTCCAGCCCGGCCAGCGCGGCATCGGCCTGCGCCTTCAGCTCGTCCGGATACTGCTTGCCGTTATCGTAGAAATAGGTGCAGACCTCGGTCGAGATGGTAAATCCGGGAGGCACCGGCAGGCCGAGGCTGCTCATCTCGGCCAGGTTGGCGCCCTTGCCGCCCAGAAGATTGCGCATCGCGGCACTGCCCTCGGCCTTGCCGTCTCCGAAGCTGTACACCCATTTCGTCATCGTCGTTCCGCCTTGGCGTTGGACATCTGCCGCCACCCGCATGGTGGCCGGCTTCCTTTAGCGCCGCCCCGAAGGCGGCATCTCCCCTCACCCAGCTCCAGCTAACTCACTTTCGTTCGTAAGCTTTCGCATCCCTCTCCCCTTCCGGGGCGAGGGATAGGGAAAAATCTGTTAACTACCCTCGCCCCCTTGGGGGAGAGGGTTGCGCAGCCTTGGCGAGGCACTCGCCGAGCCTAGGCGCAGCTGGGTGAGGGGGTAACCCTAACCCTCGACCTTCGAGAAGTCGGCCAGCTGGTTCATCGTATCGCGAATCTTCGCCAGCAGCTTCAGCCGGTTCTCGCGCAGTTCGGCATCCTCGGCATTCACCGTGACGCTCTCGAAGAAGCGGTCCACCGGTGCGCGCAAGCTGGCCAGCGAGGCCATGGCGGCGGCAAAATCCTCCGCCTTTAGCGCGTCCGCGATCTTCACCTCGATAACGCCCAGCGTGCCGTGCAGTTCCGCCTCCGCCACCTCGCCGCGCGCCTTGATGAGCTTCAGGTCGGCACGGCCCTCATAGGTGCGGCTGTCCTTCTTCTCCTCGATGGCGACGATGTTGGCGGCCCGGCGATAGGCGATCAGCAGGTTGGCGCCATCCTCGCTCGACAGGAAGGCAGCCAGTGCGTCCACCCGCTTCAGCAGGCGCACCAGATCATCCTCGTTACCGAGCGCGAACACGGCGGACACCAGATCGTGCCGCACGCCCTGCTCGCGCATCGCCACCTTCAACCTGTCGGCGAAGAAAGCCATCAGCTCGGCAACCACTTCCGGCTTGGCGCCGGCCTTGGCGAACACTTCCTGCAGCGACAGCCGCAGCCCATTCTCCACGATCAGCCGGATGATGCCGAGGGCCGCACGGCGCAGCGCATAGGGGTCCTTGGAGCCGGTCGGCTTCTCGTCGATGGCGAAGAAGCCCACCAGCGTGTCCAGCTTGTCGGCCAGCGCCAGCGCGACCGAGTTCGGCGCGGTCGGGCAGCGGTCGGACGGGCCCAGCGGCGAGTAATGATCGGCGATGGCCTCGGCAACCGCCTCCCCCTCGCCATCATGGCGGGCGTAATAGCGGCCCATGATGCCCTGAAGCTCCGGAAACTCGCCGACCATGCCGGTGACGAGGTCGGCCTTGGCCAGCTGCGCGGCACGGTCCGCCACCTTCGCATCGGCGCCGGGGATCAGCGACGCCAGATGCGCGGCCAGCGCCCGAACGCGCCTGACCTTGTCGGCCAGCGTGCCCAGCTTGGCATGGAAGGTGATGTTGGCCAGCGCCGGCAGGCGCGACTCAAGGCTCTGCTTGCGGTCCTGGTCCCAGAAGAACTTGGCGTCGGACAGCCGGGCGCGCAGCACGCGCTCATTGCCGCCGATGATGACCGCACCGCCGTCGGACGGCTCCATGTTGGAGATGACGACGAAGTGCGGGGCAAGCGCGCCGCTCTTGGTCTCCACCGCGAAATATTTCTGATGCGACCGCATGGAGGTGGTCAGCACCTCCGGCGGCACGTCCATGAAGGCCTCGTCGATGCGGCCCAGCAGCGCCACCGGCCATTCGACCAGCCCGGTCACCTCGTCCAGCAGCGCTTCATCCGGCTTCAGCACGAGGCCGGCCTTGGAGGCCAGAGCCTCGGCCTGCGACAGGATCGCGGCACGGCGCTCCGCCGGGTCGAGGATGACCCTGGCGGCCTTCAGCTTGGCCTTGTAGTCCTCGGCATTGTCCGCCGCCAGTTCGGCCGGCGCCAGGAAGCGATGGCCGCGCGTGCGGTCGCCGAACAGGATTTCCCGCCCGCCGCCGAGATCGAGCCGGCCCGGCAGCGCCTGCCCGTTGAACAGGCAGAGGATGGAGTGCATCGGGCGGACCCAGCGGAAATCGGATTCGCCCCAGATCATGGATTTCGGCCAGGGCAGCTTGCGGATCGCCTCGACCAGCAGTTCCGGCAGCACGTCCTGGGTGGCCGCGCCACGCTTCTCCACGGTCAGGAAATAGAACACGCCCTTGCCGGTATCGCGCTGCTCGCAAGCATCGATGGAGGCCAGGTTGTTGGCCTTCAGGAAGCCGGCCAGCGCCTGTTCCGGCGATCCCACGCGCGGGCCACGGCGTTCCTCCGTCACGTCCGGCTGGGTCAGCGGCAACCCCTCGACGGACAGCGCCAGCCGGCGCGGCGTCACATAGGCGGCAGCGCTTTCATACTCCAGCCCGGCGGCGGTCAGCCCGTCGCAGACCAGACGCTTCAGATCCTCGGCCGCGCGCGCCTGCATGCGCGCGGGAATCTCCTCGGAGAAAATCTCCAGCAGCAGATCGGCCATCGCTTATGCCCCTGCCTTGAGGGAATTGCTGCCGTGAGACGCAACCCAGGCTTCGCAGCAGCCCTTCGCCAGCGCGCGCACCCGGCCGATATAGGAGGCGCGCTCCTGCACGCTGATGACGCCGCGCGCATCCAGCAGGTTGAACAGGTGGCTGGCCTTCATGCACTTGTCATAGGCCGGCAGCGCCAGCGGCTGCGCCAGCCCCAGCAGATGCTGGCACTCGGCTTCGGCATCCTTGAAATGCTGGAACAGGATGTCGGTGTCGGCATGCTCGAAATTGAAGGCGCTGAATTCCCGCTCAGACTGCAGGAAGACATCGCCATAGGTCTTGCCGCCCCGGTCCTTGGGCACGCCGTCATAATCCAGGTCATAGACGTTCTCGACGTCCTGGACATACATGATCAGCCGCTCCAGCCCGTAGGTCAGCTCGACCGGCACCGGCTTGCACTCGATGCCGCCGACCTGCTGGAAATAGGTGAACTGCGTCACCTCCATGCCATCGCACCAGACTTCCCAGCCCAGCCCCCAGGCGCCCAGCGTCGGGCTTTCCCAGTCATCCTCGACGAAGCGGATGTCATGCTCGTGGGCATGGATGCCGATGGCCGCCAGGCTGCCCAGATACAGCTCCTGGATATTGTCCGGCGAGGGCTTCATCAGCACCTGGAACTGGTAATAATGCTGCAACCGGTTCGGGTTGTTGCCATAGCGCCCGTCGGTCGGCCGGCGCGAGGGCTGCACATAGGCACAGTTCCAGTAATGATCGGGGCCCAGCGCGCGCAGCGTGGTCGCCGGATGGAAGGTGCCGGCACCCACCTCCATGTCATAAGGCTGCAGGATGACACAGCCCTGTGCGGCCCAGTATTGCTGGAGCGTCAGGATAATCGACTGGAAGCTGGTGGCGGCGGCTGGCCTACCGGCGGACATTGCTTCTCTCGCGCTAGGATGAAACCGGTTTTTCGGTGCGGCGCAACATAGCGACCTGACCCGGCAGGGTCAAGAAACGGTCATGCAGGGTGCACTTGTTCTTCTGGCACAGCCTTTCTAATATGACCATATAGGTGGTCACGAAGGAGAGATGCGATGACCGCGACCAGCATGAAAGCCTCGGATTTCAAGGCACATTGTCTGCAGGTGATGGACGAAGTCGCCCGCACTGGCCAGCCCGTGACCATCACCAAGCGCGGCAAGCCGGTGGCCCGCATCGTGCCGGCGCGCGAGGGTGCGAAAGACATCTTCGGCGCGCTGAAGGGCAGCGTGACCGTCACTGACCCCAATGACGATCTGATCGATCCGGTCGAGGTCGAATGGGAAGTGATCGAGGGCACGGAACCGAACCTGCCCTGATGCTGGCGCTGGATACTCATACGCTGCTCTGGCTGATGGCCGAAAGCCCGTCGCTGGGTCGCAAGGCGAGAAGTGAGATCGATAGCGGGCGCGACGATGGCATTCTGGCGGTGCCGGCGATCTGCTTCTGGGAAGTCGCCCTGCTGCTGCGCAAGAACCGCGTCCGGCTGGACCGTCCGGTGGAAAAATGGCGGCAGGATGTCCTTAGCGCTGACATCGCCGAACTGCCGATGACAGGCGAGATCGGCATCCTGTCGGTCCAGCTTGCCGATCTGCATGGCGATCCGGCGGACCGGCTGATCGCCGCCACCTGCCTAGTGCACAATGCCACGCTGCTGACCGCCGACCGACGGTTGCTCGACTGGAAAGGCGGGCTTCAGATGCAGGATGCGCGGCAGTAGCGGTCAGTCCTACGCCCCGTAGGGGCACAGCTCCCGGCCGCAATCGCGGGCACCGCGCGCCGGCACATAGGTGCCGCAGGTCGGGCAGGCCCGCATCTCCTGCGTTTCCTCGGCGGCAGCCTGCTTTTCCGCCTTGTCGCGTCGGAAGATACCGCCAAGACCGCCACCCTCACCACGCGGCGCAGCCTTCCTGGACTCGCCGCGCATCTCCCCCCGGGCGACCTCCCGGCGGGCACGTTCCAGCTTGGTGACCATCTTGAAGAAGAAGAACACCCCGGCGATGACCGCCGCCAGAACCAGAAGCTTGCTGAAACTCAAACCGAACATCCCTGCCCCATCTTCCTTATAAGCCGTACCGCGCCCACAGCGCCCGTTCCTCCGCCGCACCGATGGCCGCTTCCGGCAGCGCTTCCGCCCAGCCGCCCGCCTCTTTCGCCAGCCTAGCAGCCCCACCGGCGCGGAAGGCCAGCAGCGGGCGGCGCATGCCAACCGGATACAGCCTCACCTTGTCGCCGAAGCGCGCGCGCAACAAGCCCCGAAGATCGCCCAGCCCGTCAGCCAGTCCAAGCGAAACCGCCGTGCGGCCGGTCCAGAAGCTGCCATCGAACAATTCCGTCTCGCCGGGATGCAGCCGTTCGCCGCGCCGGCTTTCCACCAGCGCGCGGAAGCTGGCATGCATCTCCTCCTGGATGGCGCGCAGCCGGGCGACATCCTCCGGATTTTCCGGCTTGAACGGATCGAGCATGGATTTCGACTTGCCCGCCGTATAGACCCGGCGCTCGACGCCGATCTTCTCCAGCAGGTCCGGAAAGCCGAAGCCGGCGGTAATCACGCCGATGGACCCCAGGATCGAATTCTCGTCGGCGAAGATTTCATCTCCGGCGCAGGCCAGCCAGTAGCCGCCGGAGGCCGCCACATCCTCGACGAACACCAGCACCGGCAGCTTCTTTTCCGTCGCCAGGTCGCGGATGCGCTTGTGAATCAGCGCGGACTGCACCGGCGATCCGCCGGGCGAATTCACCACCAGCGCCACCGCTTTGGCATGGCGCATGGAAAAAGCGCGCTCCAGAACCGAGGCGAGGCCGGTGAGCGTCAGCCCGGCACGGAACGGCCCGACCTGCCCGATCACCCCGGCCAGCCGGACCACCGGCACCAGTGGCGCGCGGCGCCGGGCGATCCGGTCGCCAATCCAGGAGAAGATCGACCTATAAGCCATTATCGAACCCGCTTTCATCGTCCGGTGAATACCGCCTGCCCCTTAATGACGTCGCACCGTGGCCAGATAAAGGCCGGGCAGGATCATCGCCGCTCCCAGCAGATGGTAGCCATGTACCGGTTCGTCCAGCAGAACATAGCCAAGGCCGCTGGTATAGAGCGGCACCAGATACATCAGCAGCCCGGTGCGCCCCGCCCCCAGCACGCTCTGAATCTTGGCATAGGCCTGATAGGCGCCGAAGGAGGCAACGCAGGCCAGGAACAGCACCGCCAGCACACTTTCGCGGGTCAGCGGCATCGGCTGGCCGGACAGACCCTCCCACAGATAGAACGGCAATATGACAGCCAGCCCGCCCAGAATAATGGCAGCAAAACGCGTCATCAGCCCCAGCTTACTCGGCCGGTATTTCAGCAGGATGGCATAGAGCGCCCAGCCGGCCATCGCGGCGGCAATCCACAGATCGCCGATGGTGAAGGACAGGCCGATCAGGATCGCCGGGTCGCCCTTGGCGATGATCGCCAGCACGCCGGCCAGCGACAGCGCGATGCCGATGCCCTGCCGCGGCGTCACCCGCTCGCCATAGAACAGCCCGGCGAGCAGCACGATGAGGATCGGCGAGGCGCTGTAGATCAGGCCGATATTGCTGGCCGGCGTGGTCTGCGCGCCGATATAGACGAAGGCGCCGCACACGCCCATGCCGAGCGCACCCAGCACCAGCAGGTCGCGCCATTCCGCCAGCGCCTCGCGGCGCTGCCGCCAGAGCTGCGGTCCAACCAGCGGCAGTAACAGCAGGAAGGTCACCGCCCAGCGCCAGAAGGCAAGCCCCACCGGCGGCACCAGATCATGCACCAGCCGCGCCGTCAGCATGTTGCTGGCGAACATCGCCGGGGCGATGGCCAGCAGGATGTAGGCCAGCCGCTGCTCTTTCATGAAAAAGCGACCATCAGGCGACGGCGCGCTTTTCGTCCTCGGCGGGCGGTTCCGCCTGCCGCAGCTCGTCCACCCGCTCCAGTGCCTCGCAGGCCGCCACGACCGGATCGACCGGGCGTTCGGACTCTGTCTCCATCTCTGACGCGGTATCGGTCTGGCCGTCGGCCTGGGTCGTGCGCCGCCGGCCGCTATCGACATGGCGGAAGGCATCGACCAGCGATTCGATTTCGGTTTCCGGCACGCCGATCTTCGCCAGCACCTCCGCCCCCAGCTGCAGGCTGGCCTCCAGCAGCTCCGGCACCGCGACATAGGCGCCCGCCGCCTCCAGCTCGCGCGTCGTCTGTGCGTCGGGCGAGCGCGCGAAGATCGTCAGGTTGGGGAAATCCTCGCGCAGCTGGCTGACCAGCGCCGGCAGATGCTTGTGGCGGTCCAGGGTCAGCACGATCCCCAGCGCCTTTTCCGCCCCGACCAGCCGCAATATATCAGGCCGTCCGGCATCGCCGTAATAGACCGGGCGGCCATTGGCGCGGTTCTCTGCCACATTGGCGGCATCCATGTCGAGCATCGCCACGGTGACGCCCTGCGCCTCCAGCAGCCGCGCGATGATCCGCCCGAACCGCCCATAGCCGGCGATGATCACATGGTTTTCCAGCTCGCCGCACTCGTCCGGCCCCAGCTCCTCCAGATGGCTGTTGTCCATATGCCGGGTTAGCCGGTCCACCACCAGCATCACCAGCGGGGTCAACGCCATGCTGACTGACACCACGAGGAACATCATCTGCACGGCAAGAGGCTCAAGCACATTCGCCGCGACCGCCACGCCGAAGATCACGAAGGCGAATTCCCCGCCCTGGCACAGCAGCGCGGAGATGCGCAGCGAGGCCAGGAGCCCCTGCCGGAACAGCAGCGCCAGGCCGAACAGCACCAGCATCTTCACCGCGATCAGCCCGCCGATCAGCAACAGCACCGTGCCCAGATGATCGAAGGCCAGCGACAGATTGACCGACATGCCGACGGTCATGAAGAACAGGCCCAGCAGGATGGCGCGGAACGGCTCGATATCCGCCTCGACCTGATGGCGGAATTCCGATTCGGAGATCAGCAGGCCGGCCAGGAAGGCGCCCAGCGCCATCGACAGCCCGACCATCTGCGTCGCCGAACCGATGCCCAGCACCACCAGCAGGGTAAGCGCGGTGAAAATCTCCCGCGAGCCGACAGACGCCATCAGTCGGTAGAGCGGGCGCAGCAGCAGCCGGCCGATCAGCACGATGACCACAAGGGCAATCGCCGCCTTCACGATGGCAAAGACGAGGCTGAGGGCAATCGCCCCTTCCGAGGGCGCGCTCAACAGCGGCACGATGACCAGCAGCGGCACCACCGCCAGATCCTGGAACAGCAGCGTGGCGAAGGCGGCGCGGCCATGATGGGTGGCGAACTCGCCGCGTTCCTGCAGCAGCTGCACCACGAAGGCGGTCGAGGACAGCGCCAGCGTGCCGCCGATCACGATGGCAGCCGGCAGGTCCAGCCCCACACCGACGGCAATGCCGGCTAGCACCGTGCCGGTCACCAGCACCTGCGCCGTGCCCAGCCCGAACACCAGCTTCCGCATGATCCGCAGGCGCTCGAAGCTCAGCTCCAGCCCGATGGCGAACAGCAGGAAGACGACACCGAATTCCGCCAGATGCCGCGTGCCCTCGACATCGCCGACGAGGCCCAGCCCGAACGGCCCGATCAGCGCCCCGGCGGCAAGATAACCCAAAACCTGGCTGAACCGCAGGCGGCGGAACAGCGGGGCGAACATCACCGCGGCAATCAGAAAGACAAGAACATCGGCGGTTCCGGCGCCATGGATCGCGTCAGGATTCCAGATCAGTTTCGCGATATCGTCCAACAGCCCCGTCCCGGCAAAGATGGTGCGCCAACAGTAAGGCCCAACAGTAAGGCCAAGCGGCACCGGCTGTCAGCATCCGTTGCAGCAGCCTGCCGTGAAGCCGCTTGACCTTGCCGGCGGTCCACGTAGCTTGCTGCGCATGGCTGACAGCGATCCCTCCCTGCCCGAGACCCTGCCCCGCGCCCTTCCCCGGGTGGCGCTGGTGACCGGTGCCGCCCGCCGCATCGGCCGCGCCATCGCGCTGGACCTGGCCCGGCAGGGCTGGGATGTGGCGGTGCATGCCAACAATTCCCGCGACGAGGCCGATGCGCTTGCGCGCGAGATCACGGCCCTCGGGCGGCGCGCTGCACTGCTCTCCGCCGACCTGATGAATGAGGACGAGGTGGAAGCGCTAGTGCCGGACGCCACCGCCGCACTGGGCCCAGTCGGCCTGCTGATCAACAACGCCTCGATCTTCGAGCAGGACGATATCGAAACCATGGACCGGGCGGGCTGGGACCGCCACATGGAGGCAAATCTGCGCGCGCCAGCACTGCTGATCCAGCGTTTCGCCACGGCCTTGCCGCCGGAAGCGGAAGGGGTGGTGGTCAACATCATCGACCAGCGCGTGCTGCATCCGGGGCCGGACTTCCTGTCCTACACGCTGAGCAAATCCGGTCTGTGGACTCTGACCCGCACGCTCGCACTGGCGCTGGCGCCGCGCATCCGGGTGAATGCCATCGGCCCCGGCCCGGTGCTGCAAAGCATCCATCAGTCGCAAGCGGATTTCGTGGCGGAGGTGGAGAGCGTGCCGCTGCGCCGGCAGACGGAGCTGGCGGAAATCTGCCGGGCCATCGGCTTCATCGTGCAGGCACGCTCGATGACCGGCCAGATGATTGCCCTGGATGGCGGCCAGCATCTTTCCTGACGGGCCGGCGTCCACTGCGAAGGCCAACGGGCAATATCATTGTCAAAAGATGTCTATAATATGAAGGAACGGTTAATTATGGCGTTAAAATGACGCCGTAAGCGCTTCAAAAGCGGCGCTATTCCGGATTCAAAAGACCGCATTAGATGAAAGTTGTGCACAGCAAAAAACCATGGATTGGGAACGGCCGTGACTGTCAACGGGAAAAACTCCAGCCTCCTCATTTTCTCGGATTGACATAAAAAACTATAATGAAATCAAATATATAATTCTTTGCCTATTTTTTGAGCAATAACGGTGGAGTCCTAGGAAGCCCGTAACTGGCGCAATGACACCCCCTGCTTGCCCACAAAGTTATCCACAGGAATCGTGGATAGGCGGAAGAGTTCCCATGTTAACCAAGTGCTACGCCCTACACAGGCGCCGTGCAGAAGGGTAATAAGTCCGCCATACGGGTTAACGAGCAGACAGATGGCCAAGGCAGCACGCGACACCCATCCTTTTGAGCCGACGCCCGGCCGGGTTCCCGAACCCCGGCCGGCGGACGCGCCTGCGGTCTCGCTGGAACGCGGCGTGGCGGTGCTGAAGGCGAAGCTGCGCACCCTGCCCAACGCGCCTGGCGTCTATCGCATGCTGGATAAGCGCGGCGACGCGCTCTATGTCGGCAAGGCGCGCAGCCTGAAGAAGCGCGTCGTCGCCTATACCCAGCCCGAGCGCCTGCCCTACCGGCTGCAGCGCATGGTGGCCGAGACGGTGACGCTGGAGGTGGTGGTCACCCACACCGAGGTCGAGGCACTGCTGCTGGAGAGCAACTACATCAAGCGCTTCATGCCGCGCTACAATGTGCTGCTGCGCGACGACAAGTCCTTCCCCTACATCCTGATCAGCGGCGACCATGATTTCCCGCAGATCCTGAAGCACCGGGGATCGCGCGGCCGCCCCGGCGACTATTTCGGCCCCTTCGCCTCGGCAGGTGCTGTGAAGCAGACGCTGACATCCCTGCAGCGCGCCTTCCTGTTGCGCAACTGCACCGACAGCATGTTCGCCAGCCGCACCCGGCCCTGCCTGCAGTACCAGATCAAGCGCTGCACCGCGCCCTGCGTCGGTTATGTGACGAAGGAGCAGTACGCCGAGCAGGTGCGCGAGGCGCGCGACTTCTTCAGCGGCAAGAGCCGACAGATCCAGGAGATGCTGGCAAGGCGCATGCAGGCGGCCAGCGACGCGATGGATTTCGAAGCTGCCGCGCTGTTCCGCGACCGCATCCGCGGCCTGTCGCACATCCAGTCGCATCAGGATGTGAATGTCGCCGGGCTGGAGGATGCCGACGTGATCGCCGCCCATCAGGAAGGCGGGGCGACCTGCATCCAGGTCTTCTTCTTCCGGGGCGGCCGCAACTACGGCAACCGTTCCTACTTCCCCAGCCACGAGAAGAATCTGGAGCTGCCGGCGGTGCTGGCGGCCTTCATCGGCCAGTTCTACGACAATAAGGAGCCGCCGCGCGCCATCCTGCTGAGCCATGTCCCCGACGAGCAGGAATTGCTGGCCGAGGCGCTGGCGGTCAGCGCCGGCCACCGGGTCGAGCTGGCGGTGCCGCAGCGTGGCGCCAAGCGGAAGGTGATCGACCAGGCGGTGACCAACGCGCGCGAGGCGCTGGGCCGGCGGCTGGCGGAAAGCAGCTCGCAGCGCAAGCTGCTGGACGGGGTGGCCGCCGCCTTCGGGCTGGACGGACCGCTGGACCGGGTGGAGGTTTATGACAATTCCCACGTCCAGGGCACCAACGCCATCGGCGCGATGATCGTCGCCGGGCCGGACGGGCTGATGAAGAACGCCTACCGCAAGTTCAACATCCGCGCCGCCGAAGTGGCGGGCGACGATTACGGCATGATGCGCGAGGTGCTGACCCGCCGCTTCGCCCGCGCGCTGAAGGAAGACCCGGACCGCGAGACCGGCGCCTGGCCCGACCTGGTGCTGATCGATGGCGGGTTGGGGCAGCTGGGCGTCGCCGTCGAGGTGCTGGCGGAGCTGGGCATCGAGGATGTGCCGCTGGTCGCCATCGCCAAGGGGCCGGAGCGCAATGCCGGGCGCGAGCGCTTCTTCATGCCGGGCCGTGAGCCGTTCAGCATGGAGCTGCGCGACCCGGTGCTGTATTTCCTGCAGCGGCTGCGCGACGAGGCGCACCGCTTCGCCATCGAGACCCACCGCGCCAAGCGGGCGAAGTCGCTGCAGCGGTCCAGCCTGGACGATGTGCCGGGTATCGGCGGCAAGCGCAAGAAGGCGCTGCTGCTGCATTTCGGCTCCGCCCGCGCGGTCGAGCGGGCCGGCCTTGCCGATCTGGAGACTGTGGAGGGAATCAGCCGGGCAACGGCAAAAAAAATCTATGACCATTTCCACGACGAAGGGTAGGATCGGCTGACGCCGCCCGAAGCGAGAAGAATCGGGGCTTCTATGCTGACCAGCCTGCCAAATCTGCTCACCCTGTCGCGCATTGCCGCGATACCGGGTCTCGTGGCGCTCCTGTTCTTCGATGCGCCGCTCTACCGCTGGCTGGCCTGCGGCCTGTTCGTGCTGGCCGCCGTCACCGATTATTTCGACGGCTATTTCGCGCGGACCATGGGGCAGATATCCGCCTTCGGCCGGTTCCTCGACCCCATCGCCGACAAGCTGTTCGTCGCCGCCGCCCTGCTGATGCTGGTGCATGCCGAACGGGTGAGCGAACTGAGCGTGCTGGCGGTGCTGGTCATCCTGTGCCGCGAGATACTGGTCTCCGGCCTGCGCGAATTCCTGGCCGGCACCGCGGCCAGCCTGCCCGTCACCTGGCTGGCCAAATGGAAGACCGGCATCCAGATGGTCGCCATCGCCGTGCTGATCGTCGGCGAGGCCGGAAATGGCGTGCTGAACCCACTGCTACCCATCGTGCTGCCGATCCAGACGATTGGCGAGGTGCTGCTGTGGCTGGCCGCCCTGCTGACCCTGATCACCGGCTATGATTATCTGCGCGCCGGCATACGCCATATGCAGGCGGAAGATGCGCGTGACAGCGTGGCGCGGACCGCCATGAAGCCCGCGCAATCGACCCCGCCCGCAGAGTGATGTTCCGCAGCCCCATGGACAAGAGATGAGGATTTTCGGCATTGCCGGCTGGAGCGGCAGCGGCAAGACCACCCTGCTGACCGGCCTGATCCCGCTGATCGTGCGCGCCGGCGTCACGGTTTCCACGGTGAAGCACGCCCATCACGCCTTCGATGTGGACAAGCCCGGCAAGGATTCCTACCGCCACCGCGAGGCCGGCGCCACCGAGGTGATGATCAGTTCCGCCGCGCGCTGGGCCCTGATGCACGAGCATCGCGGCGCGCCGGAGCCGACGCTCTCCGACCTGATCCGCAACATGACGCCGGTGGACCTGCTGCTGGTCGAGGGCTTCAAGCATGAGGGCCACGAAAAGCTGGAGGTCTATCGCCCCTCGGTCGGCAAGCCGCCGCTCTACCGCGAGGATTCAAAGGTGGTGGCGGTCGCCAGCGATGCGGCATTGGCGGACGCAACAGTGCCGGTGCTGCCGATCGACGATCTGGACGCCATCGCCCGGTTCATTTTGACCCATTGCGGTCTGGCCGCGCGCTGACCAGTATCTTCCCATGGCACAGCTTACCGACGACTGCTTCGCCTTTGGCGGCCGACTGGTTCCGGTCGAGGAAGCGCTTGCCGATTTGCGCCGCCGGCTGACGCCGCTCACGGATGTCGAGACTGTGCCGTTGCGCAAAGCGCTGGGGCGCTGCCTCGCCGAACCGCTGACGGCGCGGCTGGATGTGCCGCCGCACGATAATTCCGCCGTCGATGGCTATGCCGTCTATTTCGACGATCTGCCGGCCGAGGGCGAGGTCCGGCTGCCGCTCGCCGGCCGCGTCGCTGCCGGCCACACGCTGGACGGCCCGGCCAGGCGCGGCACCGCCATCCGCATCTTCACCGGCGCACCGATGCCGTACGGCGACGGCGATAGTGGCCCCGACACAGTGATGATGCAGGAGGATTGCCGGGAGGAGGACGGGCATGTCGTCATTCCCGCTGGCATCAGACGCGGTGCCAACCGCCGCAAGGCCGGCGAGGATGTGCGGCAGGGCGATGCCATCCTGCGCCGGGGGCAGAAGCTGCGCCCGCAGGATATCGGCCTGGCCGCCGCGCAGGGGCTGACGGAACTGGCCGTGCATGCGCCGCTGCGCGTGGCGATCTTCTCCACCGGCGACGAGGTGCGCGATCCGCCTGCCCCGCTGCCCGCCGGCGGCATCTACGATTCCAACCGCTTCACCCTGGCGGCGCTGCTGGATGGCATGGGCTGCGCCGTCACCGACCTGGGCATCTTGCCCGACGACCGGCAGGCGATCACCGATGCGCTGGAGAAGGCTGCCGGGTCGCACGACCTGCTGATCACCTCGGGCGGTGTGTCTGGTGGCGAGGAGGATCATGTGAAATCCGCCGTCGAGGCGCTGGGCTCGCTCTATTTCTGGCGCCTTGCCATCAAGCCGGGACGCCCGGTGGCGCTGGGCCAGGCCCGGGGCACCGCCTTCATCGGCCTGCCCGGCAATCCGGTCGCGGTGATGGTCACCTTCCTGCGCGTCGCCCGGCCGATCATCGAGCGCCTGTCGGGGGCGGAGGAAAGCGACCCGAAGCTGTTTCCCGTCCTTGCCGGCTTCGACTACAAGAAGAAGCAGGACCGGCGCGAATATGTCCGCGTGCGGCTGGAGCGGCGCGGCGATGGCCAGCTTGTCGCCCACCGATTCGAACAGGACGGGGCCGGTGTGCTATCCTCCATGGTCGCCGCCGACGGGCTGGTTGAATTGCCCGAGGAGGCGACGCGGATCGCGGCTGGTTCCGTGGTTCCCTATCTGCCGTTCAGCGAGGTCGGACTGTGAAGCTGCTCTATTTCGCCTGGGTACGCCAGAAGATCGGCACTGCCGAGGAAGAGGTGACGCCCCCCGCCGAGGTTACCGATGTGGCCGGCCTGCTGGACTGGCTGAAGGCGCGCGGCCCCGGCTATGCCGAGGCGCTGAAGGATGCCCGCGTGGTGAAGGTCGCGGTTAACCAGGAATATGTCCGCCCCGACCATCCGCTGAAGCCGGGCGACGAGGTGGCGATCTTCCCGCCGGTGACGGGAGGCTGAGGCGATGATCCGTGTGCAGCGCGAGGATTTCGACATCGGCGCGGAGATTGCGGCGCTGACCGACGGCAACCATGCCATCGGCGGTGTGGCCAGCTTCACGGGCCTGGTGCGCGACATGGCCGGCGATGCCGGAATCGGCGCGATGACGCTGGAGCATTATCCCGGGATGACCGAGAAGGCGCTGGCCCGTATCGAGGCCGAAGCGCAGGAGCGCTGGCCGCTGCAGGCCAGCCTGATCATCCACCGCTATGGCCGTCTGGAGCCCGGCGACCGCATCGTGCTGGTGGTCACCGCCTCGGCGCACCGGCAGGCTGCCTTCGACTCTGCCATGTTCCTGATGGATTATCTGAAGACCCAAGCGCCGTTCTGGAAGCTGGAAGAAACCGGCGAGGGCGCGCAATGGGTCGATGCCCGCGAAAGCGACGATCACGCGCTTGCCCGCTGGGCGCCGAAGACCGGAAAAGCCGACGCCGCGGAATAGGCCACCGCACTTTTCTTTACCCCCAAGAGAACCATTCCCGTCCTTCTGCGTTATTTCAGGACAAACCAAGAGATCGCGCCCTATCACAAGGCCATTTCCTTGGTCGTTCGGAATAATTTTAGCCCTGTTTGAGGAAGTAATTTCAAGGCAGGGTCAGGAGGACAGAAATGTCGGTTCTTTCGTTGATTCTTACTCTTGTGATCATTGGCGTCGTGCTGTGGGCGGTGAACCGCTACATCCCGATGGACCACAAGATCAAGTCGATCCTAAACATCGTCGTGGTGATTCTGGTGGTGATCTGGCTGCTGCGCCTGTTCGGCGTGCTGGGCGGCAGCGTCCCGACGATCAACTGAGGCTAGGCAAGCAGGCCGGCGGCGCTCCCCAGCGCCGCCTCAGCCTCCCCCACCATGCGTTCCAGGAGAGTGGCGGCCGGCGCCACATCGGCAATCAGATCGGCCCCCTCTCCGGCGAACACCCCCATGATTTCCAGATCCTGTGCCGCGATGGCCTGGTTGTAGCTTTCCACTGCGGCCTTGCCCTCGGCGACCAGTGCCGCTTCCCGCCCCTGCCATTCCGCCGTCAGCGCATTGCGCGCGCCACGGATGGTGAAGGGCTTCGGCCAGTCCTTTTCTCGCACGATGTCGAACACACTGGTGCGCAGCGTATCGTCACCGCCGATTTCAGTAATCCGCCGCTTCACCGCGTCCGGCGCCAGCGATTCGGTGGCGGCGTAGAACCGCGTGCCGGCGAGAATGCCATCCGCCCCCAGCATCAGCGCCGCCGCGAGGCCGCGCCCGTCGGCGATACCGCCCGCCGCCAGCACCAGCGTTTGCGGCGCGCCCCGGCGCGCCAGATCGACCACCGCCGGCACCAGCGCGATGGTGCCGCGCGTCGCCCCATGGCCGCCGGCCTCCGTGCCTTGCGCCACCAGAATATCGGCGCCGGCCGCCAGCGCCTCGCGCGCATGGCCCAAAGTCTGCACCTGACAGACCAGCGGGATGCCGGCCGCCTTCACCTTCGGCGCGAAGGGAGCCGGATCGCCGAAGGACAGCATGACCGCCGCCGGCCGGTGCTCCAACGCCAGATCCAGCAGCTGTGGCTGCTGCGCCAGCGACCAGGTGATGAAACCGCAGCCCACGCGCTGGTTGCCGGCCGCCGCCAGCTCACGTCGCAGCCAGTCCGCATCGCCATAGCCGCCGCCGATCATGCCCAACCCGCCGGCGCCGGTGACGGCGGATGCCAGTGCCCCGCCGGAAACCAGTGCCATCGGCGCCAGCAATACGGGATGGCGCAGATCGAGGCGCTCAGTCAGGCGGGTGCGGATCGGCATGGGAACTCCCGTCAGGAAGGATCGTCAGAAAGGCTGGCAAGCGGGATCAGCAGACGGTTCGGCTGCTCCAGGATCGCATCCTGGCCCACCGTATCGAAATGGTAGCTGGTCGCCCCCCAGACGAAGCGGGGAGTACCGTCCGCGCCTAGCGCCGGCAGCAGCAGCCGCTCGCCGACGCCGAAGCGCTCCAGGCTCTGCAGATAGACCCGGCCGGTCATATAGCCAATGCCCGGTATCGACAGGATGGCCTCGTGATGCGCCATGACATCCGGCGCGTTCGGCGTCCGGATCAGCTTCGCGAGGGAGCAGCCGACAATCGGCCGGTCATACATGCTGCGCACATCGTCGCCTGCCAGGCGGCAGATGAACTCGTCCTTCGCCATCCGCTCATAGATCCAGACCTTGGGCAGGGCACGGTGAAAGGCGAGCGGATCGATCTCCGCCTTGCGGATGACCCGTCCGTTTTCCCGGTAATGACCCAGAAAGTAATCCAGTATCTGCCGCAGCAAGGGGTCGATATTCTCCGGCAGCCGGTCAGCCATCCGGTAGACGCCGCCGCTGGCACCCTGAACCGTCACCCGCCGATTGCGCTTGTCATGGACCATATATCTGGCCGCGTTCTGTTAGGCAGCATCCCCTGTGGCCAGCCTAGAGACTTTCGCCCGGCCACGAAAGTGGCCATGGCCGACACCATTCTGTAACCATTGCCGACGGGCAACTGTCATGCGCCGGCGATAGAAGGAAGGTTGCAAGCAGAGCGTGCCGGCGAACCGGTGCGCCATGCAGCTTTTTTCCCCTCTTGAGCTGCGGAGCAAGCCGATGAGCGCCTACGAACTGGATTACCCGGATCACACCCAGTCCCCCGACCATCAGCCTGGCGACGAGCCGCGCTGCAACCTGTCAGCCAACGAGACCTTCCATGATGTGCTGGAAACCCGGCTGAAGCGCCGCAGCGTGCTGGTCGGCGGCCTTGCCACCGCCGTTGGCGCGCTGTTCGTCGGTACCGCGCTGAATAGTGTTGCCCGCGTGGCCGGCGCGCAGGCCGCCACCGGTGGTCTGGTGGGTTTCCAGCCGGTGCCGGTCAGCACCGCCGATACGGTGGTGGTGCCGAAGGGCTACAAAGTGCAGGTGCTGGCCCCGTGGGGCACACCGATCTCCGGCACCATGCCGACCTTCGGCCCGTCCAGAAGCGGCGCCGACCAGGCGCATCAGATCGGCATGCATCATGACGGCATGCATTTCTTCCCGATCGACGGCAGCTCGACCGACGGGCTGCTGGTGATGAACCATGAATATGTCGAGCCGCGCTTCCTGCATGCCGCGCGCTATGCCGGGCAGGAGCTGAAGTCCGACGAGGTCATGGTCACGGACGGCAAGCGGCCGGACGATGATGTGCTGAAGGAAATGAATGCGCATGGCGTGTCCGTGGTGCGCGTGAAGCGCGGTGCCGATGGCACCTGGTCGGTGGTGGCCGATCCGCACAACCGCCGCATCACCGGCCTGACGCCGATGGAGGTCACCGGCCCGGTGCGCGGCACGGCCCATGTCGTCACCAAATACAGCCCGGACGGCACACGCACGCGCGGCACGCTGAACAATTGCGCCAATGGCTACACGCCCTGGAACACCTATCTGGCGGCCGAGGAGAACTGGGCCGGCTATTTCCGCAATGGCGACCAGCAGGACCAGAAGCCGAACCTGCCACGCGAACAGGCCCGCTATGGCGTGAAGGCCGGCGGCATGTCGCGCTATGGCTGGGAGCTGGCAGCCGGCGGCGCCGAAGAATACCGGCGCTTCGATGCCAGCCAGACCGGCAACAGCGCGGCGGAAGATTACCGCAACGAGCCGAATTGCTTCGGCTGGGTTGTCGAGATTGACCCGTTCGACCCCGGCAAGGCGCCGGTGAAGCGCACCCATCTCGGCCGCTTCGCGCATGAGGGCGTGGTGTTCGCCCCGGCGGTCGCCGGCAAGCCGGTAGTCGCCTATTCCGGCGACGATGCCCGCTTTGAATATATCTACAAGTTCGTCTCCGCCCGGCCCTATGACCCGGCCACGGCCAGCGGCGCGCTGCTGGACGAGGGCACGCTGTATGTCGCGCGCTTCAATGAAGATGGCAGCGGCGACTGGCTGGCGCTGGCGCCGGGCCAGAACGGGCTGACGCCGCAGAATGGTTTCACTGGCCTGGCCGACATCCTGGTGAATACCCGCCTCGCCGCCGACAGGGCCGGGGCCACCAAGATGGACCGGCCGGAATGGGGCGCCGTCGATCCGCGCACCGGGGCGGTCTATTTCACGCTGACCAACAACAGCCGGCGGACGGAGGAGCAGGTGCATCCCGCCAACCCGCGCGCCAAGAACAATTATGGCCATATCGTGCGCTGGACCGAGGCGAAGGGCGACCATGCCGCCACCAGCTTCCAATGGGACATCTTCGTGCTGGGCGGCGATGAGCAGGCCGGGCGCGGCCCGAACGGCCAGAAGCTGACCGCCGACAATATCCTCGCCTGCCCCGACGGGCTGTGGTTCGACGCCGAGGCCCGGCTGTGGATTCAGACCGATATCGGCGAGAGCGCGCAGAACAAGGGCGACATGGCGGTCATGGGCAACAACCAGATGCTGTGCGCCGATCCCGCGACCGGCGAGATGCGCCGCTTCCTGACCGGCCCCATTGGGCAGGAGATCACCGGCATCACCGGCACGCCGGACGGTCGCACCATCTTCGTGAATGTGCAGCACCCCGGCGCCACCACCTCGCCCAAGGACTGGGCCGCCGGCAAGCTCGCCAGCCACTGGCCGGAGGGCGGCAGCGCCCTCCCGCGCTCGGCAACGCTGGTGATTTCCCGCGAGGATGGCGGCGTGGTCGGCTCCTGACCATCCACCATCACAAAGAAAAACGGGCGCTCCTTGCGGGAGCGCCCGTTTCCATTTCGTATCAGGTTGCGATCAGCAGCCCGAGACGCACTTTCCCGCGCCGTCGAACACCATCGTCCGGCCCGACAGCGGCAGGTGCACCGGCGCCGACACCGCCTTGGCGAAGATGTCGGTGCGGCTGCCGGCGATCAGCTTGCCGCCCTCGGTGGAGGGCTGGTTGGCGTGCGACGGAATGACCGCCGCCGGCTTGATCAGCTCGTTCACCACATAGGCCGCCTCGGTCGGGCCGGTGGTGAAGGTGTCGCCGATATTCATCACCACCAGCTTCGCCTTGTACTGGTCGCCGACCACCACCTGCTGCTCGGCGGTGACGCCGGTATCGCCGGACAGGTAGGCGACAAGGCCGTTGCTGAAGGTCAGCACATAGCCGGTCGGCGGGCCGGCATAGGCGGTCAGCCCGGCCTTGGAGAGCATCTCGGCGAACGGGCCGCCGATCATGCCCGGCGCGATGCCATTGGAATGCGCCGCCGGCACGGTGGTGATGGTGACACCGCCGACCTTGCGCGAGGCGCCGAAGCGCACCAGCTGCGAATTCTGCGGGTCGGCGCCCACCTCCTTCAGCTTGGCGGCAAAGAAGGACGGCATCTCGCTGCCGGTCACGATCTTGGCGTTCTTGGCGGCGGCGATCTTCACCGACAGCGTGTCGGGCAGCGCCACGGTGGCGATGTCCGGCCGGCCGCAGGCCCCTGCCCCGGCTGCCGGAATGTGCCGGTCGCCGACATGGTCGCCATGCATGTGGCTGACCAGCACGGCGTCGATCTTGCCGAGGCGGGGATCCTCCGCACCGGCGACCGTGCGCCCGGCGTCATAGAGAATGCGCGTGCCATCCGGGTCCTCGAACACCATCGCCCGGTCGAAGCTGCAGAACTCACCGTCATGGCTGCCCAGCGGCGTGATCTTCACCGTCGCGGCATGTGCCGCGCCCGCAACCATGACGCCCAGCACCGCGGCGGCCGCCGCGGCGGGCACGCAAAAGCCCCTCATTTTCATCTCGGTCTCTCCCTGACAGGCGTACTCATGGCCTGACGGCCATCGTCGCTATTGATCTAGGGCGCTACGGAAACGCGTCCAGCCGCCCCTTCAATCTCAAGCTACCACGGTGCGGGCGGGTGGATAATGGCCATATTAGCGAAACAGCATGACCGGAACGAGACAGGAGCGGATCATCTCCGTCGTGGTGCTGCCGATGATCAGGGTGCGGATGCGGGAATGGCCGTAGGCGCCCATCACCAGCAGGCCGATACCCTCCTGCTCGATGGTGCGGGCGATCACCGCATCCGGCTGGCCGGCCTCGACACCGGCGGTCACGCCATAGCCGGCGGCGCGCAGCTTCGCCGCCGCTGCCTCCAGCTTCGCCGTCATCGCACTATCCGGCTGGCCGGCCATCAGCAACCGGCAGGCGAGGCTGGGGAAGAGATGGCCCTGCGCGATATGGTCCACCGCCTTGTCGGCGCTCGCCCCGCCATCATATGCGATCAGGAAGCTGCCGACTGGCCTGAAGGCGCGCGAGGCGACCAGCACCGGCTTGTGCGAGGCGCGCACCACGCGCTCCAGGTTGGAGCCCAGATGCAGGCTGGCGAAATCCGCCGCCTCGCCGCGCTTGCCGATCAGGATCAGGTCGGCCTCCGGCTCGAACTCCTGCACCGTCTCCAGCAGGTCGCCATTGCGCAGTTTGGTCGTCACGTCGGCGATGCCGGCCTGCGTCAGGCGGGCTTTCGCCTCCTCCAGGATCAGCCGGCCGCGCTTCTGTGCCAGCTTCGCCTGCTGTTCGTCGAGGCCGGCGAGCTCGGCGAGCAGCGTGTCGCGCGCATCGGCATTCAGATTGCCGCTGAAATCCGCCGGCACACTGGACACTGTGCGCCGGCCCAGCACATGCAGCAGATCGACCGAGGCTTTCGTACGCGCCGCCACCCAGGCGGCGTGGTCGCACACGCTTTGCGTATAGATCGAGCCGTCTATCAGCACGAGCAGCTTGGTCATGGCGGTTCCTTCCTCAGTGCCCCATCAGGCGTTCGAGCGCGCCGGGCTTGTCGTGGATGCCGAGCCTGTCGACGATGGTCTCGCTGGCCTTGTTGAGGCCGATCAGCTCGACCTCGGCCCCTTCGCGGCGGAATTTAAGCACGACGGTATCCACCGCGGCGACGCTGGAGATGTCCCAGATATGCGCGCGGCTGAGGTCGATGGTGACCTTCTCCAGCGCCTCCTTGAAGTCGAAGGCGGCGGCGAAATCCTCGACCGAGGCGAAGAACAGCTGGCCCTCCACGATATAGGTGCGCGCCGCGCCATCTCCGGACAGGGTCGAGCTGACGCGGAAGATCTGCGCGATCTTCCAGGCGAAGAAGATGCCCGACAGCAGCACGCCGACCAGCACCCCGATGGCGAGGTTGTGCGTCGCCACCACGGTCACCACAGTCGCCAGCATGACGATGCTGGAGCTGCGCGGATGATCCTTCAGATTGCGGATCGAGACCCAGGAGAAGGTGCCGATGGACACCATGATCATGATGGCGACCAAGGCGGCCATCGGGATCTGCTTCACCCAGTCGCCCAGCACCACGATCAGGAACAGCAGGAAGATGCCGGCGCAGAAGCAGGACAGCCGCCCGCGCCCGCCGGATTTCACATTGATGATCGACTGGCCGATCATCGCGCAGCCCGCCATGCCGCCGATGAAGCCGGTGGCGGTATTGGCGAGGCCCTGGCCGATACATTCGCGGCGCTTGTCGCTGGGCGTATCCGTCAGCTCATCCACGATGGAGGCGGTCATCAGCGATTCCAGCAGGCCGACACCGGCGATGCCCGCCGAATAGGGCAGGATGATCCACAGCGTCTCCAGCGTCAGCGGGATGTCGGGGATCAGGAAGAAGGGCAGCGTCGAGGGCAGCTCGCCCATGTCGCCGACCGTGCGCACCTCCAGTCCCAGCCCGATGGACAGGCCGGTCAGCACCAGGATGCAGACCAGCGGCGACGGCACGATGCGGGTCAGGCGCGGAAACAGGTAGATGATGGCTAGCCCGCCGGCGACCATCACATAGGTCAGCCACGGCACGCCGATCAGCTCCGGCAGCTGCGCCAGGAAGATCAGGATCGCCAGCGCGTTCACGAATCCGGTCATCACCGAGCGCGAAACGAAGCGCATGACATAGTTCAGCTTCAATATGCCGGCCAGTATCTGGATCAGCCCGGCCAGCACCGTGGCGGCCAGCAGATATTGCAGCCCGTGTTCCTTCACCAGCGTGACCATCAGCACGGCGGTCGCGGCGGTGGCCGCCGAGATCATGCCCGGCCGACCGCCAACGATGGCGATGATGACGGCGATCGAGAAGGAGGCGTAGAGCCCGATCTTCGGATCGACACCGGCGATGATGGAAAAGGCGATGGCTTCGGGGATCAGCGCCAGCGCCACCACCAGACCGGCGAGCACGTCGCCGCGGATATTGCCGAACCATTCATGGCGCAGCCGTCCGAAAAAATCATGCGGAAGGGAAAGTCGCGTCAATGGTCTCTCCGGAAGCAGGCACGGGTGATGCTGCGGCGCAGCATGGCTATGCCTACCGGCCCAGACCTGACAGGACAAGCCTTAAGGCCGTCGCCCCGCAAGGACGCAGCGATGTTTCCGCACCGGCAGGCTGCGGAACGGATTCTTGCGCTTTTCCGCCCAGAATGGCGCACCCGGCGGCGCTAAACGATGCCGCCATTCACATGGATAACCTGCCCGGTGACGTAGGACGCCGCCGGGCTGCACAGGAAGCCGATCATCGCCGCCACCTCCGCCGGCTCCCCCGGACGGCCGAGCGGGATATGCTCGATCAGCGGCTTCATCTCCGCATCATCGTAGAACTGCTCGGTATCGGCATCCTTAAGGATCAGCCCCGGCGCCACGCAATTGGCCGTCACCTTGTAGGGCGCCAGCTCCACCGCCAGCGCGCGGATCAGCGCCTCCGACCCCGCCTTGGCCGAGGCCGAGGCCGGGCACAGCGGATAGTTCGGGCGGAACACATGCGCGTTCAGCGTGCTGATGGCGACGATCCGCCCGTCCTGCGACAGTTTCAGCGCCGGCAGCGCCCGATTCGCCATCTGGAACAGCCCGCCCAGAATGATGTTGTAGCAGCGGTCGAGATCGGCCCGTTCCAGCGCGCCGAAGCGCTTCAGCTCCGGAAAGCCTGCATTGGCGACCAGCACGTCCAGCCCGCCCAGCGCCGAGACCGCCTCGTCGATCAGCCGGTCGGCCTCCGCCGCCTGCGTGAGGTCCGCCAGCACGATATGGGTCTCGGCCCCCTTCGCCCGCAGCTCCGCCGCGACGCGTTCGCAGCCCTCCCGGTTCTTCAGCGCGTGCAGCACGATCGATGTATTAGGCCCGGCCAGTTGCCGCGCCGTCGCCGCGCCGATGCCGCTGCCCGACCCTGTCACCAGAATGCGCCTCATCTCCGCCTCCTCCCGTTTTTGCCCTTACTTGGAAGTCAGTCTAGGGGCAGGAGGGGGGCCGGAGATAGGGGTTTAGAGAATATCTTCCGGATTGCGGCCCGGCCGCGCCTTGTAGGAGGGCAGCGACCAGCCGAAGGCCAGCGCGCCGCTGCGGATGAACAGCGCCACGGCGAAGCCGGCCCCGGCGGCCAGCGGCAGCGCCAGCCCGGCAAGGCTGGTGGCGACATAGATGAGCCCGCCGGCCAGCACGGCGGTGATGTAGATTTCCTTGCGCATGAGGACGGAGGGTTCGCCCGCCAGCACGTCGCGCAATATGCCGCCCAGCGTGCCGGTCAGCATGCCCATGACCACCGCGATAATCGGCGAGCCGGTGACCAGCAGCCCCTTATAGGCGCCGAACACGCCATAGGCGGCCAGCGCCACCGCATCCAGCCACAGCAGCAGGCGATAGCGCGATTCCAGCAGATGCGCGGTGAAGAACACGCCGGCCGCCGTCACCGCGCAGATCAGGATGTAGAGCGGCTGTTCGACCCAGAACACCGGCACCCCCAGGATCAGGTCGCGCGCCGTGCCGCCGCCAATACCGGTCACCGTCGCCAAGAACAGGAAGCCGATGATGTCCAGCTCCTTGCGCGAGGCCGACAGGGCGCCCGTCGCGGCGAAAAGGGCAATGCCCAGAAGGTCCAGAAGGATCGCGCTGTTCATGGGGAGGTTTTAGCGCAGGACGGCAGGCCACGGCAGGAGAAAAGCGGAGGAGCGGCTATTCCTCATCCTCTTCGGTGCTGTCGACCTCATCGTCTTGCCCGCCGAACAGATCATGCTGCGCGGCGGTCGCTCTCGCAGATTTCGGCGCGGCCCGTTCAGCCTCGGTCGGTGACGGCAAGTCATCCGCCTTGAAGCAGGAGCCGGCGACGACGGCATCAAGAGTTGCGGACAGGTCCGGTTCCATCGCCAGCGTGGCCTCCAGAACCCAGAGCAGTTCGAGCAGTTCCTCGCTCATACGCGCGGTCCAACGTTCCGGGCGGATATCGTCCAGCGGCGAGGATTTCTTGCCCGCCCGCTTTTTCATTCGGTAGCCGAGCCAGGACTGCACCACCTTCAGGCCGGAGACCTCGAACTCCCAGACATCCTTCGCCACCGGACCGAAACGGCCATCGCTGACGCGAATTTCGCGCTCCGTTTCGTCATAAGCGAAATCCTCGGGATAGCGCGCCGGATCGTCGGAAACGCCTTTCAGGGATTTGGCGCTGCCGGCAGGCAGCTCGTCGCCGCGCCCTTCGCCCCGGAACCGTTCGGCATAGGTATGCAGCCAGATCATGCGTTGGCCGAGGGAAACGGCGCGTTGGAACAAGGCGCCGTCCTTGGTCAGAGGCACGCGCGGACCGGGTGTCTCCAGCTCGTTCCAGAACCGCTTGGTGTAGGATTGCCCGCCGAGCAGCGCATAGACATAGGCTGCCAGCGCCTCCGCCGTGACCGCGAAACCGTAGCTACCCGACAGCAACTCCAGCAGACCGCCGGTGACGTTCGGTTGCGTCGCCGCCGCGTCGCGATAGAGGGGAATTACGTCCTTGCCGCCGAAGGAACCACGGAAATGGTGCAGATCGGGTAGGTCGCTACATGCAACCAATCCCTGGCCAGCACCCAAGGAAGTAGAAAGAAGCGTTGTCAGGTATATTTGCTTTGGACCATGCATTCGCCAGAGTGATGGTCGCAAACGATCCCCTAGCCTGAAATCGTACAGCATCACATGCCTATCGAAAGACCGATAGGAGCACGGAACCACGTTCGGAGTTGCTGAGGTGGCAGTCAAAGAGATAATCGGCGGCTGATGTTGCCCCGGCAAATCCTCATGAACGGTTTTCGTGATTTTCCAGCCATCTGTTTCACGGAAGAGCGTTTTTCGTTCCTCGGGTTTTGAGTTTGCTAGGCGATGCCACCGCACACTCAAAACACCCGCTGTCTCGCCAATCGGCCAATGCCGCTTGAACTGGGCGCCGTTGAGGATAAGTGGGAAAAGCCCTTCTATTTGTGCCCATGCTGAATAATCCCCCTGCCCAATCGGCAGGAACGGCTTGTGCCAATCATCAGAGCAATCGTGCCAGTCAATATCACCGAAATCCGTGACGGCTTGCAGATGTGTTAGTTTTTCCTCTCGGGTCGCGCCCACGATCTTCGCATAGTGCACCTTGGCGGGCGTATCGGGTGAGGGCCTCGCCGTCCGGACCCCGATGGCGATAGCCACCGGCGTCTGGATGTTAAAAACATTGGGCGTCTTGCGGGTACCGAGGTTGTCGCCGCCAAGGTCGATAATCCAGAGTTCGTCAAAGGTGCGCCGCATCACCTCGCGCACACCCACGAACCCCGGCCCGGCCAGATAACTCGAAGCCGTGATAAAGGTGACGATGCCACCGCATGTCTGCTGCTCGAACAGACGCCACAGCGCCCAGCGCCAGAAATAGACATAATCGTTGTAGAGATTCTTCAGGTGGACGCCCGCCCCAGCCCTCGTCGCCGGTTCGGTGAAGTCCTTCAAGATCGCACGTTCGCCCTGCTGTTCCTGTTTTGCCGCCCCTTCGACCTGATCCCCGAAGCGCACCCATCCGCCCTTGCGTTTGGTGGTTGTATCATCCTCCTCAATGGTCTGTCGGTCATAAGGCGGATTGCCGAGGCAGACGAGAATATCCCCGCCCTGCTTCACCTTACGCGCCGCCTCATGTTCCTGCGTCAGTGCCTTATGCGTCAAATCCAGCCCACCCGGTGGGGCATGGTTTGGACTTTCCAGCGTGTCGGCCAGATAGATATTCAGCCGCTTGGCGAGTTTCTCTAAGGGTTCACCCGCCGTAGCTTTTGCGTCGTTCATCGCGCCTTCCAGCGCCTGCGTCAGCCGCAGATGCGCGACGGCATAAGGCCCGACCAGCACCTCGAACCCGTGCATATTCTCGGCCATCTGGCGCGCGCGGGCAGGCACCGCGCCGGGGCCGGAGCGTTCCAGAACCTTTTCCAGCCCATGCTTCACCGCCGCGACCGGATAGGTGCCGGTGCCGACGGCGGGGTCGAGAAACACCACGCCGTCATCGGCAAAACCGAGCTTCTTGCCGAACCGCTTTTCCAGCAGCTCGCTGGCAAGGCGGACCTGTAGTTCCACCACTTCAATCGGTGTGTAATAGACACCGTAATCCTTGCGCAGCTTCGGATCGTAGGCGGCGAGGAAATCCTCGTAGAAATACAGCCATAGGTCGGGCTTAGCTTTCAGGAACTCAGCCGGTTCAAGCGCCTCCAGCGAGCGTTGCAGCATCTCAAAGCCGACCGCCAGTTCTTCTCGCGCCTCTTTGTGGCCAAGCAGTTCCAGCGTCCGGGCCAAGAGACCGTTATTCTTATCGAGCGTCTTTGCCGCTTCGGCCGGATCAAGTTTCGACGCACCCGACAGACGGGCCAGCAGCATTGCGTAGGTCACAGTCTGGGCGTAGGCGTCCGCGAATCTGGCATTGTCGGCATCGGGGAAAAAGAACTGCCGCCACTCATTGGCGAGGCCATTGACGGCAGAGCCCTCAATCTCAAGTGCGGCCTCCACCTCCGAGCGCAGGAACCGTGCCAGTGGTGCCAGATAGGCCGCAAGCGCACCCGGCTGGTGGGGAACGGTCGGGTTCCAGGTGAGAAACCCCCGTAGCAGCGGCTCCAGACGCCGGACGTCCTCCTCGCTGATAGCCTTGCCGCCATCCTCGCCCGGATCACCGTCGAAGCGGACGATACCACCAGTCCGCTCACCGGAACGGTAAAGTGCCCATTCCCTGCCGTCCGTGTAGATCAGGTTCGGCAGGTTTTTCAGCTTCTCCCATTGCGCCTTGTTGTGCGCGCCCTTCAGCCGTGCCGGATCTGCCCCCTCCCCTGGCGCCTTAAGCTCGATATAGCCGGCGATCAACTTACCGGCATAGACGGCGATATCCGGACGGACCTTGTGTTCCGCCAGGTGCGCTTCGGTCTTGGCTTGAATGGCCTGCTTGATATTCAGGGCAGCGCCGACATCGGCCAGAAACGACGAAACGGGAGCCTTCAACTGATCCTCAGGCGAAGAAGAATCGCTCAGCCCGTAAACTGCCCGCAACTTGTCCGCGAAGGCGCGCGCCGCCGCCAGCATCACGCGGCGCCCCGGTCGAGCCTATGATTGATCAGAATCCCGTTCACCACCGCCCCCCGGTTCTTTGTTTTCTTCATTTCTCATGGAACCCAGTCCGGCGCGGCTTGGCAACGGTTGATTGCACGGCCAGGCCACGCGCAACTCATCGGGCGCGCGTCAGTCATCCATTCGGGGAAAACAGGAGGAAGAAAATGGTGCCCAGGGACGGAGTCGAACCGCCGACACTGCGATTTTCAGTCGCATGCTCTACCAACTGAGCTACCTGGGCTTGGCGCATCGTCTGCACCGTGGCGATGACGCTCGCCGAGCGGGATTGGCTTATAGGAAATTCCCGGGGGGCTGTCCAACATTTTCCGGCCCGCGCCCACGAAAATGTCATATCAGTTTTCGCTGTCCTCCAGCCGGCGGGCCAGCGCCTCGATATCCGCCTCGTCCGGCTCCTCCTCGGTCGGCAGTGTGTAGGTGCCGCCGAGCCAGCGCCCGAGATCGACCTGCTGGCAGCGCTTCGAGCAGAACGGCCGGAAGGTCTCGACCGCCGGCTTTTTACAGACCGGGCAGGCGGCCTGCTTGCGGCGGCGCGGCAAATGATGGATTTCGGCCATGTCTGTTCCCGTGGGCTGGTCCGGTATCATGCGTCCGTCCGCAGATAGGACAGCCAGCCCGATCCGTCAACTGGCGCGCAATGCCGCCAGCTGGTGGGCCAGCGTGTCGCGGTCGCGCGGGCGGATGATCTCGACCAGCCCGCCGCGCGTGAAGCCCAGCAGCTGCGTCGCCACCCGGTCGCCGGCCAGCGCCGTGCGCAGCGCCTCCAGCAGCTTGTCGCGGTCGTCGCGGCGGTCGAGCCGGGGGAAATCCACCAGAATGAGGCCGGAAAGCTGGCGCAGGCGCAGTTGCCGCGCGACTTCCGGAACGGCGGCGAAGACGGCCTCGCGCGGGTCCCGCTCCGCCCCGTTCACATCGATGGCGACCAGCGCCTCGGTGGGGTCGATGGCCAGCGCCCCGCCGCCCGGCAGTGGCACGATGCGCTCCAGAGCGGCGGCAATCTCCTCCTCCACCCCCTCGCGGGCGAACAGCGGATCGTGACCGCGATAGCGCACGATGTTCGGCAGCAGGCCGGGCCGATGTTTCTCGCACCAGCGCGTCACGCTCGTGTGGCCGGCCAGATCAGCGCAGAGAATGTCCGCCCCCGCCGGCAGATGCGGCAGCAGCAGCTCCAGCGCACCCGGTGGCCGGTCGATCAGGGCCGGCGGCTTCGCCTGCGCGGCCTTCGCTTGGATCGCGCGCCAGCGCCCGGCCAGCACCTCCAGCTCCGACTGGATCGTCGCGGCATCGAGACCGGCGGCGGAAGTGCGCACGACGATCCCTTCCTGCCTCGGCAGGTCCAGCGCCAGGGCGGCATCCAGCGCCGCGCGGCGCAGCCGGGAGCGCTCCGCCTTGCCGGGAATGCTGCGCGAGACGGCCACGCCGGGCAGGCGCGGCGTCAGCACCAGATGGTCGCTGTGCAGGGCGATATCGGCGGACAGCGCTGGCCCCTTGCCGGCGCTCTCATCCTTCACCTGCTGCACGAGGATCGCCTCGCCCTCGCTCACCAGCCGGGCAATCGGCGTGCCGGCCGGCATGTCCGGCTTCAGCAGCCGCGCCGCGCGGGCCGGCAGGAAGCCCGGCTCCGCCTCGCCGGTATCGACGAAGGCGGCATCCAGCCCGTGCGAGACCTCGATGACGCGGCCCAGCAGAGTCCAGCCGATGCGGCTCTCATGGCCGGCGGCCTCGATTATCAGTTCGATCAGGGAACCGTCGCGGCGCAGCGCGATGCGGGTCAGGCCGGGGCCGACCTCCAGCAGCAGCGTATCGACGCCCTCTAGCCCTGCCCGCGACATGAGCTGGCCTCAAGACAGGGATAACCGTTGCCGCTGAGCAGCGCGTAGGTCTCGTGCAGCGGCAGCCCCACCACATTGCTGTAGGAGCCGACAATCTGCCGCGCGAACACGGCGGCAAAACCCTGGATGGCATAGCCGCCGGCCTTGCCGCGCCATTCGCCGCCGGCGAGGTAGAAGGCAATCTCCTCCGCCGCCAGCCGCTTGAAGGCAACAGCAGTGGTGATGGCGCGCACGATGGATTTGCCTTTGGGCGTGACGAGACAGACGCCGCCGATCACCCGATGCCGCCGGCCGGACAGCAGCGCAAGGCAGGCCTTCGCCTCGGCCTCTGTCTCCGCCTTCGGCAGGATGCGCCGCCCGCAGGCCACCACCGTATCGGCGGCCAGCACGAAACAGCCCGGATGACGCGCCGCGACGGCCGCGGCCTTCGCCTCGGCCAGGCGTTTCGCGTGATCGACAGGCAGTTCGCGGGGCAGCGGCGTCTCGTCGATATCGGCAGGGTCCACCGCGGCGGGGACGATGCCGATCTGCGCCAGCAAGTCGAGGCGGCGCGGCGAGGCGGAGGCGAGTACCAGACGGGCCGGCGGTTCGGGCGCGGTCATGCCCCTTCTCCCAGTTCCGGCACGGGGTTATCCGGCAAGGATGCCGGTTACTTGAAGCGGAAGGTGATGCGGCCCTTGGTCAGGTCATAGGGCGTCATTTCGACATTCACCCGGTCACCAGCCAGCACGCGGATCCGGTTCTTGCGCATCTTGCCGGAAGTGTGCGCGAGCACTTCGTGATCATTGTCCAGCTTCACGCGGAACATCGCGTTCGGAAGCAATTCGACGACCGTACCGGAAAATTCGATGACGTCTTCCTTTGCCATAGGCATCCCTTCTTGTGGAAAAAATCGCCCTGTTGTGGTGCCGAAACTGCCGCGAGGTCAACCTTTTTCAAGCGGATTGCGCACAGGACCGCCATGAGGCCCGCGCATTTCTTGTGTGGTTCCAGTCAAACCGCCGATTTCGGTGCGGCCGGAAAGCGTTCCCTGATGCGTTTCAGCAGCGAATCCCGCACATCGCGGTAGGCGTTCAGCACTGCCTCGCGGCTGCCCTCGATGGCGGTGGCGTCCAGCGTCGGCCAGTATTCGACGTCGCAGGCCATGGTGCGGGTCATCTCCACCGCGCGGTGCTGCGCCTCCGGCGACAGCGAGATCACCAGGTCGAAGGACCCGTCCAGCAGCTCGTCGAAGGTCTTGGCGCGGTGGCGTGCGATATCGAGGCCGATCTCGCGCATCACCTCGACCGCGAAGGGGTTCACCTCGGACGCTCTGACGCCGGCTGAGTCGACGTAGATGTGCTTGCCATGCAGCGATTTCAGGATCGCCTCGGCCATGGCGGAGCGCACCGCATTCTGCGAACAGGCGAACAGGACGGAACCCGGCAGGTCACGCATCTTCATCACCCCCGGATATGCAGGACGCAGACGAGGGTGAACAGGCGGCGCGCCGTCTTGAAGTCGATCTCCACCTTGCCGGACAGCCGCTCGCGCAGCAGTTCGGAGCCTTCGTTGTGCAGGCCGCGCCGCCCCATGTCGATGGCCTCGATCTGCGAGGGCGAAGCGCGCCGGATCGCCTGGTAATAGCTTTCGCAGATCGTGAAATAATCCTTCACGATACGCCGGAAGGAGCCGATGGCCAGCTGTACCTCCGCCACCCGCACCTCGTCGGTGGTGCGGATATCCATCACCAGCCGGTTATCCTCGATGGACAGGCTCAGATGATAGGGGCCGCCCTCGTGCCCGGCCGGCGCGAAGCTGTTGTCCTCCAGCAGGTCATAGATCGCGACCGCGCGCTCATGCTCGACCTCGGGGCTGCGCCGGACAACCGTACGCTCGTCAAGCGTGATCCTGACGAGCCGGCGCCGATCCTGCCCCGCGTCGCTCACACCGGTCAGCCTCCGTTACCCAGCCGGATGGCCACGGACCGGGCATGGGCGTCCAGCCCCTCGGCCACCGCCAGGGTGACGGCGGCGGGGCCGATGCGCCCCAGGCTGGCGGCATCGCAGCGGATCAGCGTGCTGCGCTTCATGAAGTCGAGCACGCCAAGGCCGGAAGAGAAGCGCGCCGTGCGCGAGGTCGGCAGCACATGGTTCGGCCCGGCGACATAATCGCCCACCGCCTCCGGCGTGTGCCGGCCAAGGAAGATGGCACCGGCATTGCGGATCTTCGCGGACAGCGCCTCGGGATCGGCGACCGCCAGTTCCAGATGCTCCGGCGCGATCTGGTCCACCAGCGGCACGGCATCATCCAATGCCGGCACGGTGATGATGGCGCCGTACTTCTCCCAGCTCTGGCGGGCGATGGCGCCGCGCGGCAGCACGGCCAGCTGGCGCTCCACGGCGGCGGCGGCGGCATCGGCGAAGTCGGCATCGTCGGTAATCAGCACCGATTGCGCATCGTCGGAATGCTCGGCCTGGCTCAACAGGTCGGCGGCGATCCAGTCGGGATCATTGTCGCGGTCGGCGACCACCAGGATTTCCGACGGGCCGGCGATGGAATCGATGCCGACGGTGCCGAACACCTGGCGCTTGGCCTCCGCCACATAGGCGTTGCCGGGGCCGACGATCTTGTCCACCGGCCGGATGGTCTGCGTGCCATAGGCCAGCGCACCGACCGCCTGCGCGCCGCCGAGGCGGTAGATTTCCGTGACGCCGGCCAGCTTCGCAGCGGCCAGCACCAGCGGGTTCAGCACGCCATCCGGCGTCGGCACGGTCATCACAATGCGCGGCACGCCCGCCACTTTGGCCGGCATGGCGTTCATCAGGACTGAGCTGGGATAGGCGGCCAGCCCGCCGGGCACATAGAGGCCGACAGCCTCCACCGCGCTCCAGCGCAGACCCAGTTCCACCCCCTCAGGGTCGGTATAGGAAAAACCGTCCGGCAATTGCCGGCGATGAAAGGATTCGATGCGGGCGGCCGCCACTTCCAGCGCCGCGATTTCGTCAGCACCGCAGGCGGCAAAGGCGGCATCCACCTCGGCCGCCGTCACCCGCATGGTCTCGGCGGTCAGGCTGACCCGGTCGAACTTGCGCGTATAGTCCAGCACGGCGGCGTCGCCCTCGTCGCGGACGCGCGACAGCACATCGCGCACCACGCCCATGACATCCACGCCATTGTCGCGATCCTCCGCCAGGAACGCCGCGAAATCGGCTGCGAAGCCGGTAGCGCCTGCATCCATCCTACGCGGCATTGGCCATCCCCTCCGACGCCTCGCGGAACCGGTCGATCCAGTGCATCATCTGCTCGGGCCTTGTCTTCAGCGCCGCACGGTTCACCGCCAGGCGGGAGCTGATCTCGGCGATCTGCTCCACCTCGACCAGGCCGTTCGCCTTCAGCGTCGCCCCGGTCGAGACCAGATCGACGATGCGCCGGCACAGGCCCAGGCTGGGGGCCAGCTCCATTGCGCCATTCAGTTTGATGCATTCGGCCTGCACGCCGCGCGCCGCGAAATGCCGGCGGGTGATGTCGGGATATTTCGTCGCCACGCGGACATGGCTCCAGCGGCGCGGATCGTCACGCCCGGCAAGGTCCACCGGCTCCGCCACCGACAGCCGGCACTTGCCGATGCCAAGGTCAAGCGGCGCATAGATTTCCGAATAGTTGAACTCCATCAGCACATCGCTGCCGGCCACGCCCAGATGCGCGGCGCCGAAGGCAACGAAGGTCGCCACATCGAAAGAGCGCACGCGGATGATGCTGATCTCCGGATGGTTGGTCGCGAAGGTGAGCTGCCGGCTATGCTCATCCTCGAACGCGGCCTCCGGCTCGATGCCGGCCTTGCGCACCAGGGGCATGACCTCCTTCAGGATACGGCCCTTGGGCAGTGCCAGGACCAGCGCTTCGTTCGCGTTCGCGGGCATGATCTTGTCTTCCGGTAAGGCGCCTTTCCGCGCGCCGACGATACAGGATCGCTTGACCTAGGACCAGACAGGCCCGGTGTCAACCGGCGCTTCGCCGCAGGCGGGCGCGAAGCCACTGGCGTCGCAGGAAAAAAAGACTATCGTGATGCGATAACAACAGCTTCGCGCGATTCCGCGCAGATCAGCCAGACATCGGGAGGAACCAATGGCCGAAACCGGCAGGAGCGAACACACGCAACGGCCATCGGTGCGCACGCTGGGCGGCATGGTGACGGCGGCGCATCCGCTGGCCGCCGATGCCGGCGCCGAGATGCTGCGCAAGGGCGGCAACGCCTTCGATGCCATCGCCGCCACGGCGGCGGCGCTGAATGTGGTGGAACCCTACATGTCCGGCTTCGCCGGCCTGGGCATGGCGAATTGCTGGGTGGCCTCGGAAGGGCGCGCCCGCTCGCTGGATTTCCACACCCCCTGCCCGGCCAATTTCCCCATCGACAGCGCCGACAAGGCGCGCATGGTGAACGGCCCGCTGGCCAGCGGCACGCCGGGCAACCTTGCCGGCTGGGCGACGCTGCAGAAGACGCATGGCCGGCTGAGCCTGGCCGAGGCACTGGCCCCGGCGATCGCGCTGGCGCGCAACGGCTACCCCATCACCGGCTTCTATCTCGACATGCTGAACGCGGTCAGCGCCCGCCCGATGAGCGCGGAGTGGGCGCGGGTCTATGCCTTCGGCGGTGCCGCGAAGCGCGGCATGATCCTGAAGCAGCCCGAGCTGGCCGACACGCTGGAGGCGATTGCCGCCAATGGCATCGGTCATCTCTATGGCGGGCCGCTGGGCAAGAAGCTGGCCGATTACATGGCGGGCAATGATGGCTGCATCAGTCTGGCCGACCTGGAGGCTGTGCGACCGATCTGGGAAGAGACGATCCAGGCGGAGTATCGCGGCCTGATCCTGAACGTGCCGCCGCCGCCCGCCGAATCCTTCCAGTTCCCGCTGACCCTGCGGCTGCTGGCGGGAACCGACTTCTCCAGCCTGCCGCATCTGGGCGCTGATCATCTGGACCGGGTGTTCCGCGCGGTGCGCGTCGCCGCCGAGCTGCGCATCCGCAACAACAAGCGCACGCCAGAACAAATCCTCGACCTGCTGTCGGAGAAAAGCGTCGCCCCCTTACGCGCGCTGGTCGAGGGCAAGGATGCCGTCTGGGGCCGCACCGAGCAGTTCGCCACCGGGCCGCTGGCCGAGGGGCCGAAGCTGAACGAGCAAACCACCTCCTTCTCCGCGATGGATGCCGAGGGCAATGCGGTGTGCCTGACGCAAAGCCTGGGCTCGCCCTGGGGGTCCGGCGTCGTCATCCCCGGCACTGGCGTGTGCCTGAACAATTTCCTGAACTGGACCGATCTGGACCCGGCCTCGCCGAACCGGCTGAAGCCTGGCGCGCGCTACGCCATGTGCCTCGCCCCCACCATCGGCACGCGCGACGGCAAGCTGGCGCTGACGCTGGGCACGCCGGGCAGTTACGGCATCCTGCAGACGCAAAGCCAGGCCATGGTGCACTGGCTGGATTACGGGCTGGAACTGCAAGCCGCCATCGACGCGCCACGCGGCCGGCTGTTCGATGGCCGAAAGGTCAATCTGGAGAGCCGGGTCAGCCCGGAGGTGATGGAAGAGTTGCGCGCACGCGGGCACGACGTCACGCCGCTGGGCGCCTATTCCTGGTCCTGCGGCGGCATGCACGCCATTGCCCGCGATGCCGTCACAGGCGCGCTGGAAGGGGCAGCCGACAGCCGGCGGGACGGTGCGGCGATACCGGTGCCAAAGCGCTGAAACACTTTTCAACACAGTTGCAAGGACACAAAAATCAGCTGTAATTTTAATAAAAAAACACTTTGTTAACGGTTACTCTGGAATATTGTCTGTGTGGACTAGCCAGAATGAGTGACAGCCGTATGGCCAGCGAGCGATTGCCCATCAGCAGCATGATGACCGGCGCTTCTCCGGTGGCTCCGGAATCGCTGGCGCAACGGCGGCAACGCAATGCCGATTATCAGTCGATCTTCGAGCATGCGACGGTTGGCCTCTACCGCTCCTCGCCCGATGGCACCGTGCTGCGCGCCAATCCCGCCCTCGTCGCCATGAACGGCTATGAGAGCGAGGCGCAGATGATCGAAGATCTGCGAATCAACGGAAATGCCTGGTACGTCTCGCCGACCCGACGCCGCGAATTCCAGGAGGCGATGGCGGCGAACGATTCGGTGAAGGAGTTCGTCTCCGAAGTCTATCGCATGCACACGCGCGAGCGGATCTGGGTGTCCGAGAATGCCTGGACCATCCGTGACGAGAACGGCACCGCGCTGTTCTATGAGGGCGTGGTCGAGGACATCACCAGCCGCGTAAAGGCGCAGGCGGAACTGGCCAAGGCGCGCGTCGCCGCCGAGGCGGCCTCCGAGGCCAAGAGCACCTTCCTGGCCGTCATGAGCCACGAGCTGCGCTCGCCGCTGAACGCGATCATCGGGTTTTCCGAGATCATCTCCCGGCGGCTCTATGGCGACAGCGACCCGCGCTATTTCGACTATGCCGAGGATATCCGCGTCAGCGGCTCGCAGCTGCTGGCGCTGATCGAAGATATTCTCGACCTGTCGAAGATCGGCGCCGGCCACATGCATCTGCGTGAAGCCATCGTCGATACTCCCAGCATCGCCATCGGCACCGTCCGGCTGTTCGCGGCCAGCGCCCAGAAGGCCGGGCTGCATCTTTCAGCCAGCTTCCCCGAGGGCTATCCCGCACTGAACGCCGATGCCGTGCGGCTGAAGCAGGTGATGACCAATCTGGTTGCCAACGCGATCAAGTTCACGCCGGCCGGCGGCGACGTGGCCATCGGCGGCCAGGAGACCGAGGACGGGTTGTGCTTCTGGGTCTCCGATACCGGCTGCGGCATGACCAAGGAAGAAGCCGTCAGGGTGCTGGAGCCCTTTGTGCAGATCGAGGACAACATGACCCGCAGCCGCGGCGGCACCGGCCTGGGCCTGCCGATCAGCAAAGACCTGGTCGAGCTGCATGGCGGCCGGCTGACCATCGACAGCGAAAAGGGCAAGGGTACGCGCGTGCTGGTCTGGCTGCCGCGCACCCGGATCGTAGAGTAGGATTAAGAGGGCCGCGGGCTCCGCAGGTAGGGCACCAGCGCCGCCAGCAGCGCGACAGCGGCCGCCGCGAATATCCAGGCGAACACGCCTGCAGGGGCCAGACCGGCGCCAGTCGCGGTCTCGGCGATCCAGCCGAAACCCGCCGAGGCGATTGCGTATCCCAGAAACACGAAGCTGTTCAGCACGCCGAAGCCGCGCCCTCGCGCTGACGCCGGCAGCACGCCTTTGCCCTGCGTCATCAGCAGCGGGTGGATGTTGCCGATGGTGAACAGCAGCGAGATCAGCCCGACACTGAGCAGCACATCGGCCGCCGGCAGCAGCGCCAGCGCCACCGCCCCCAGGAAGGTCACCGCCAGCCAGACCGTGGCGATGGGCTTGGTGTTCCAGCGTCTTACCAGCAGCGGCACGGCGAAGGCCGACAGCAGCCCGAACAGGCTGGCGACCGTCATCGCCTCGCCGCGCGACACCGCATCCAGACCGAACACGTCGGACAGATATGGCCCGCCCCAGGCATTGCGGAAGGTGATGCCGGCGGCCAGCACCAGGCAGGCCGGGATCAGCGTCCACAGCACCGGCAAACGCAGCACGGCAAGGCAGGCCCGCGCGGTTTCCCCAGCGGTCTCCTGCGGGCCTTCGCCGATCCGCCGGTCGCGCACGAAGTGCCATACGCCCAGCATTGCCAGCAGTGTCATCGCCGCCGCCATCGCCAGCGCCGGACGCCAGCCGAACAGGTAGGTCGCCCAGCCGAGCGGCGCCGCCGCCATGAAGGCGCCCGCCGTGCCGATGGCGCTGGTCAGCGTCACCGCCTGCACGAAGCGCGGTTCCGGCAGATGGTGGGAGCAGTAGTACATCAGCCCCATGAAGATCGGCGCGCAGGCAAGGCCCAGCGCCACCTGCGCCACCACGGCGAGTGCCGCATTCGGTGTCACCGCGAACAGCGCGGCACCTACCACGCCGACGCCCAGCAGGATCGTCGTCGGCCGCCCGACGCCATAACGGTCGAAGGCGATGCCGACGGGAATCTGTGCCGCGCCGAACGCCAGGAAGAAGACCGAGGACAGCCAGCCGAAGAGGGCCGGCGTCAGATCGAGGTCGGCCATCAGCTCCGGCGCGATGACGGCCAGGAAGCTGCGGAAGAACTGGCTGAGAATGTAGGCGAAGGTCAGCGCGACGATGGCTTTTGTACTGTCCTGCACCGCCGGGACCGCCGCGTCAGCCGGCGACCGGATGGCGCGGGCGGAAGATGGTGGGCCAGGGCTGACCGTAATCCTCCAGCGCACAGGCCGGGCGCGCCACCTCCAGCCGGATCGCCTTGTTGCCGGCAAACACCAGATCGATGCGGGCCGCCCCCTGCTCCTCCGTCGCCACCAAAGTCAGCAGGTTCAGCAGCTCGTCGCGGTCCCACCGGCGGTCGATGTCGGACAGGCGGACCCGGTGCACGCCGGGGAAGGTGACGCCGCACAGCACGCGCTCATAGCGGTCGCCCTCGACCGGCTTCTCGTCCGGGCCCAGCATCTCCCAGCGGAAGCGCTGCGCCACCATGACGAACTCGCCCGGCGCATGCTCGGAGCCAGGCCGGAAGACGATGTCCTCAACCGGCACCACAGCATCCTGCAGACAGGCGGCAATCACCACCATGTCCTCCGCATCCTCGCCCCGCAATTTCAGCGGCCGGAAATCCGTCACGGCCTGCCCCCCTCTCGATCTTCCCCCCGACAGACTAACGCCTATTCCCCGGCGATGCGCGCGATATCGGCACCGCAGGCGGCCAGCTTCTCCTCCAGCCGCTCATAACCGCGATCCAGATGATAGACGCGGTTCACGATGGTCTCCCCGTCCGCCACCAGCCCGGCCAGTACCATCGAGACCGAGGCGCGCAGATCGGTCGCCATCACCGGCGCACCGCGCAGCTTCTCCACGCCGCGGATCATCGCCGAGGAATGGTGGACATTGATGTTCGCCCCCATGCGGCAGAGTTCCGGCACATGCATGAAGCGGTTCTCGAAGATCGTCTCGGTGATCATCGCCGCCCCCTTGGAGACCGTCATCAGCGCCATGATCTGCGCCTGCAGATCGGTCGGGAAACCGGGATACGGTTCGGTCATCACATCGACGCCGTCCATCGATCCATTGGCGCGGCGGATGCGGAACCCGTCCTGCATCGGCTCGATCTTCGCCCCGCCCTCTCCCAGCAGCTTCAGCAGCGATTCCAGCAGGGTCGGGCAGATGCCGGTCAGTTCCAGCTCGCCATCGGTCATCACCGCGCCGATGGCGAAGGTGCCGGCCTCGATGCGATCAGCGACCACGCGATGCTCGGCGCCATGCAGCGCCGCCACGCCCTGGATCTTCAGCGTATCGGTGCCGATACCCTCGATCTTCGCCCCCATCGCGTTCAGGCAATGGGCGAGGTCGTTCACCTCCGGCTCGCGCGCGGCGTTCACCAGCGTCGTCTCGCCCTCGGCGAGGCAGGCCGCCATCAATATATTCTCGGTGGCGCCGACGGAGACCTGCGGGAACACGAAGCGGTTGCCCTTCAGCCCCTTCGGCGCGGTGGCGTGGATATAGCCTTCTTCCAGCGAGATTTCCGCCCCCAGCGCGGTCAGTCCCTTCACATGCAGATCGACCGGCCGGTTGCCGATGGCGCAGCCGCCCGGCAGCGACACCCGCGCCTCGCCGCAGCGCGCCAGGATCGGCCCCAGCACCAGCACGGAGGCGCGCATCTTGCGCACCAGATCGTAAGGCGCGGTGGTATTGGTGATCCGCGCCGCCGTCAGATGGCCCTTGCGGGCAGCATTCTCGCCCTCGATCCGCAGATCGACGCCATGCTGCTCCAGCAGCTTGCCCATGGTGGCGATGTCGGCCAGCGCCGGCAGGTTGGACAGGCTCAGCGTCTTGTCGGTCAGCAGCGACGCCGCCATGAGGGGAAGGGCGGCATTCTTCGCGCCGCTGATCTGGATTCGGCCCTGGAGCGGGCGCCCTCCCCGGATACGGATTCTGTCCATCTGGCTTCTCGATATGAGAGGAAGGAGGATGATTACTCGGTGCCGCCGTGTTTAGCGCAGGCGCTGACCCGCCTCAACCCGACGCGGTATCAGATTTTTCGGACAGCGTGGCTTTTTTGCGACCGTCGGATTGCGGATCGGTGTTTTCCTTTGTCATATCAGCATCGCCTTTCGCCCGGGCGCGCGCCTGCTGCTTGCGGCGCATCAGATTGTCGCGCAGTGCCTGGGCCAGCTTCTGCTTCTTGTCGTCCATCCGCATCCCTCGATTGTCGCCCAACCGCACATGACACAAACAGGAAAAGGTCATATCCGCGTCACGGGGCCGTCACGCCAGCGTCACAGGCCGTCAGTATAGTCCGCGCATTCTTACCGGAGAATGACCCATGGCCGCCATTGCCGTCATCATGATCGGTGTCACCGTCGCCCTGATCGTCCCGCCGGCGGTCAAGCTGTTCTGCCGCGCCGTCGACCGCCACCTGGACGAGGCTTTCGACGCCGATCTGCGCTGGTTCTAGGCCCTTCGCAAAGGGTTGGGCAACCGTATCCTGGCCCCATCCGTGCCCTGTACGGACCGTCGTAAATTTCCCTCACATCCCTGCTTGCATGCCCCGCCCTGCTGTGGCATGTTCCGCCCGCTTTCGGGGGGATGCCTCCCCTTCAGGGCCAGCCGGCACAGCGCCGCCGCCCTCCGGATGCTGCGGTAGCTCAGTGGTAGAGCACTCCATTGGTAATGGAGAGGTCGACAGTTCAATCCTGTCTCGCAGCACCATTCTTCCTTAGAAAATCCTTGGCTTGTGGCAAATCTGCTAATTTGGCGGATTGTGCAAATGGATGCAGAACACTGCGCATTTATGCGGGGGTTCTGGGGGAAAGCTGGGGAAAAACCCAGCCATCACCCAAAATTTCCGTCACCCCCGGGCTTGACCCGGGGGTCCAGAGGTGGTGCTCAGCTTCTAGCGTTACAGAACGCGGCCCCTGGATTGCCGGGTCAAGCCCGGCAATGACAGTTTAGTGGTTACGCCTCACCCCGCCTTGGAATATTTGCCGGTGAGCTGCGGCGTGTAGGGGCCGTCCAGACCCTTCTCCTTGTGTTCCAGGCGGGTATCGCGGCCCCAGGTCCGCTTCAGGTCGTCCTGCACCTTGAAGGCCAGCCGGCCCATGCCTTCGACTTCCAGCTCCACCTTGTCGCCATCCTGCAGTGAGGACAGGCCGCGATGGTTGGTGCCGGTGGCCAGGATGTCGCCCGGCTCCAGCGTCTGCACGGAGCTCATCCATTCGATGCAGGTCGGAATGTCATGCGCCATGTCGCTGGTGTTGAAATCCTGCTTCACCGTGCCGTTCACCCACAGCCGCACGCGCAGATTCTGCGGGTCGGGCACCTCGTCCGCCGTCACCAGGAACGGGCCGATGGGCGCGAAGGTGGCGCGTGACTTCACCTGGAAGAAGCTGTTGTTGGGCGCCGGCAGCCCGCGCGCCGAGCCATCGATGAAGTTCATGTAGCCGAAGATATAGTCCTTCGCCTTTTGCGCCGGCACGTTGCTGGCGCGCTTGCCGATGACCAGCGCCAGCTCCGCCTCGCCCTCGAACACATGGGCCGGCACGTCCGGCAGCACCATCGTGTCGCCCTGGCCGATGACGGCGCTGGGCGTCTTCTGGAAGGCGTTGATGACTGGCTTTTCGGTCAGCGTGCCGTCCTCCATGTAGTTCACCGCCATGCAGACGATGGCGCCGGGACGCGGCAGCGGCGGGCGGATACGCACGCTGGCCAGCGGAATGCCCTTGCCCTCGGCGGCAGCCTTTTCCAGCTTGCCGCGATAGCTGTCGAACCGCTCGATCAGCCCGCGCATCACATCATTGGGGCCGGTGCGCGGAATATCCGCCAGCAACTCGGTCACATCGACCACCTCGTCTCCGCGCAGCACGCCCACGCGGAAATCGTCGAAATGCAGCAGTTTCATCCCATGCCTCGTCTGGTTTTTTGTCGGAAGGCCGCGCGGCCAGGACTGGCCTGCGGCGTCAGGAGTAAGGTTTCCGAAGGGGATAGTACGCCTCCGCCCGATGCCCGCAATGGCTGTTGCATCACGCCGCGTGATTCTTTTATGTTACGTTATAACGTATTATTTTAGGGGCATTTTCTAATGAACTTCCAGAGTTTGCGCGCCGGCGTCAGCCTGCTGGCGCTGATGGCCGTGCCGTTTTCCGCCGCACCCCTCGCCGCCCAGCAGGCAGAGCCCGTCACCCTGCAGCCGGTGGTGATTGAGATCGCCCCGCTGAAGAGCACGCAGGAGGAGCTGGTGGAAGGCAGCGCCGTGCTGGCCGGCGACGATCTGGAACGCCGCCGCGCGCCGACACTGGGCGAGACGCTGGCGCGCACGCCGGGCGTCGCCAACAGCGATTTCGGCCCCGGCGCCGGGCGGCCGGTAATCCGTGGCCAGGGCGCAGCGCGCGTGCGCGTGCTGCAGAACGGGCTGGACAGCTTCGACGCTTCCACCGCCAGCCCGGACCATGCCGTCGTCACCCCGATGGACTCGGCGGAGCGGGTGGAAGTGCTGCGCGGCCCGGCCGCCCTGCTCTATGGCAGTTCGGCGGTCGGTGGCGTGGTCAGCGTCACCGACGGGCGCATCCCGATGCACCGACCGAAGGATCTGGTCGAGGGCATGGCGCGCCTCGGCTTCTCCACCGGATCGAGCGCGCTGGAAGGCTTCGGTTCGGCCAGCCTGGCAGCGGGCAACAATGTCGTGCTGCATCTGGAAGGCTTCAGTAGCGATGCCAGCGACTACCGGGTGAACGGCTTCGCCAGCGAAGAAGCACGCGAGGAAGGGCTGAAGGGCAAGGTCGAGAACAGCGCGGTCGAGCGCTCGGGCGGCTCGGTCGGCGCCAGCTATCTGGGCGAGCACGGCTATGCCGGCTTCGCGGTCAGCGGCTATTCCAGCCTGTATGGCATTCCGGGCGGCCATGAACATGAACATGAAGAAGGCGAAGAGGAGGAGGAAGATCACGATCACGAGCATGGCGGCGTGCGCATCGACATGCAGCAGACCCGCTATGATGCGCGTTTCGGCCTGTACGAGCCGCTGCCTTTCCTGGAGGAAGCCAGCCTGCGCCTGGGTCACGCCGATTACCGCCATCTGGAACTGGAGGGCGACGAGGTTGGCACGATCTTCGAGAATCGCGGCTGGGAAGGCCGGCTCGACCTGACGCACAAGCCGATCTTCGGCCTGCAGGGCGTGTTCGGCGTGCAGGCCAGCCGCCGTGACTTCCAGGCGGTCGGCGAGGAAGCCTTCGTGCCGCCGACGATCACCGATAATGCCGCGCTGTTCCTGGTCGAGCGCTACGAGACCGGCCCCTGGCAGTTTACCGGCGGCGGAAGGCTGGAAAGCCAGACGGTGGAGGCCGACGGGCTGGGGCTGGAGCGCGACTTCACCGCGGTCAGCGTTTCCGCTGGCGCCAGCTACCGGCTGTCCACGGACTATACCGTCGGCGTCTCGCTGTCGCGCACCGAGCGCGCGCCGAACGCCGAGGAGCTGTTCTCCGACGGGCCGCATCTGGCGACCGATTCCTACGAGATCGGCAATACCGAACTCGGCAAGGAGGAGGCGCTGCACGCCGAGCTGTCACTGCGCAAGGTGCGGGGCCCGGTGACCGGCGCGGTCAATCTGTTCGCCACGCGCTACCGCGATTACATCTTCCGCGACTTCACCGGCGGCGAGCGCGACGGGCTGCAGGAGTTGCGCTACCGCCAGACCGATGCCGATTTCCACGGCTTCGAGGTGGAGGCCGCCTAGACCTTCCTGGACCGGCCCGGCCTCGCGCTGAGCCTGGATGGATCGCTCGACTATGTGCGGGCGGAGAACCGGGAGACCGGCGAGGACCTGCCGCTGATCCCGCCGCTGGGCTACACCATCGGCATCAACGCCTATACCAACCATGTCGATTACCGGCTGGAGCTGGCGGGCGCTGCCGAGCAGGACCGCACCGGCGCCAACGAAACCGAGACGGACGGCTATGCCTTCCTGAACGCCTCGCTGGCTTTCCGGCCGATCGCCGGCAACGACGATTTCGTGCTGCATGTGCAGGGCCGCAACCTCACCGATTCGGAAGGGCGCAACCATATCTCCCTGCTGAAAGACGAAGCCCCCCTGCGCGGCCGCGAATTGCGGGTGGTCGGAACCGTCAGGTTCTGATCGGCCCAGTGTCAGCCTTGCCGTCACCCCTTGGCGGCAAGGCCCAGACCGCGGCACCGACCAGCGCTGCCGCCAGCGGCGCCAGCGCCTGCCCCTCATCCATCGCATGCAGGGTGGCCGCACTCACAAGGCACCACAGGACCGGAACGGCCAAGGAAAGGCCGGACAGCAGGCCACGCGGCAGCAGACACAGCAGGCCCAGCGTGGCGATGGCGGTTGGGTCAGGCGCGAGGCCGGCAAGCTCCGCCTGTGCCAGCGGCCGCCCGAAGACCAGCGGCAGCAGCGGATGCAGGAAAAACCCGTAGGCGAAGAGTGCCACCCCGCCCCATTCCCGAAAGCGCCGTAGAGGCCGGGCTGGAAGGATTGCGGCCCGTGCGGCCAGCAACAACAGGATTGCTTGCGCCAGAAACACCGGCATCACATAGGGGGCTACCCAGTTGATGCTGGCATAGCGCTGCCAGAAGAACAACAGCCCCACCGCGACCCAGCCCGCCGCCAGCAAGGCGAGGCCAAGCCGGCCGGCCCGGGGCGATCCGCGCAGGGCCAGCAGCGTAATACCAAACCCCAGCAGAAGGATCAGCGGCTGTGCCGGCCACAGCGCCGCATTGTGCAGTTCGAACAGCCGCCAATAGGCGCGCGGCGCGAACAGGATGAAATCCTCCAGCCGATAGCTCGACCAGTCGGCCATCAGATATCCCGGATATGGGCGGCGATGCGTTCGCGGAACTTCTCATCCGGCAGGGGGGCGGAGGCCGCCTGCATATTCTCGCGCGCATGGTGCGGCTTGGTGGTCGCCGGGATCGCCACGGTAACGGCGGGATGCGCCAGGATGAATTTCAGGATCAGCTGCGCCCATGTTTCCGCCCCTACCTCGGCGGCCCAGCCCGGCAGCTTCTCGCGCTCCAGCCGCCGGGTCAGCGCGCCCTGCCGGAACGGCCGGTTCACGATAACGCCGATGCCGCGTTCCCGTGCCAGCGGCAGGATGCGCTGCTCGACCTCACGGTCCAGCGGGTTGTAGCTGATCTGCACGAAATCCAGCGGCTGGGTCGCCATCACCCGCTCGAACAGATCGTGCCGGCGGCCCTCCGAGGTGGTGATGCCGACATAGCGGATCTCCTTCGCCGCCTTCATCGCCTGCAACGTCTCCAGATGCGCCTCCCAGCTGAGCAGATTATGCACCTGCATCAGCTCGAAGCGCGGCACGTTCCAAAGCCGGCGGGAGCGGTTCACCTGCGCCCGGCCTTCCGCGCCGTCGGATATCCAGACCTTGTCGGCAGAGAACAGCGTCTTCGGCCTTCCCAGCTTTTCCAGACCATAGCCGACCACCGACTGGGCGGAGCCATACATCGGCGAGGAATCGATGACCCGCCCGCCGGCCTTGAAGAAGGCCTCCATCACTGCCGCACATTCGTCGCGCAGCACAGGGTCCTCGCCGACATTGAAGGTGATCCAGGTGCCAAGCCCGACAGCGGGGATCAGCTCCCCGCTCGATGGCACCGGCCGCATCAAGGGGCCCGACTGCTGCGCCATGAGGCCGTGCACGGGAAGCCCGGCCAGCGCAGCCGTGGCGGCGGCGCCCTTCAGAATGCTGCGTCTGGAGGATGTCATGGACACTCCTTTCATCATCGCTTCTCCCTCCTATTCCCTAGATGGGGCAAGGAGAGGGCAGGCAAAGGGCCTATCCGGAGAGACATCACAGTCGCTCATCGATTTACGGTTGATAGGCGTCAAAAAATCCCATAATGTCCGCTTGTCATTAAGCAATGCAGTTTTTCGACACAAAACACACATCCATTTTGTGCCGATATATTGCTTGGTGTCGTTTTGCTGAACCAATTCCAACTCGACTCGACCGCGATGCACCCATCCGGTCGAGTTTTTTTATGTGCATTTTCAAGAAGATAGAGCCTTACGGGCCGTTGTAGTGCACGCGCCCGAAGCCGCTGACGTCATAGCCGCCAAGCTGTGCTGCCCGGTCCGCGAAGTCCGGCGTACGGCAGAAGCTGAAGAAGGCCTGCACCGGCTCCGAAAACCAGCTGCGTCGCCAGACTGCGAGATCGAAACGCTCGCGCACCAGCGGCACGAAGCCCAGCCGGTACTGTGCCGCCACCGATGCCAGGCCGAGGCCGGCATCGGCCTGCCCTTCCAGCACCGCCAGCGCCACATCCTGTTCGCTGCGCGCCGGGCGCAGCCGTTCATAGGCATCGGGTGCCAGCCCCGCCTCCGCCGCCAGCCGCTCGAACAGCAGCTGCGTGCCTGCTTCCGGCTGGCGTGGCACGGTGCGGCAGCCTGCCAGGTCCGCGATGCCGGCGATTTTCCCTGGATTGCCGGCGGGCACGATCAGCCCGCGTTCACGCCAGGCCCATTCCATCAGAACCACCGGCATGGCCGGCATCCGCGCCTCGATCAGGTGGCGGTTCCAGCCCTCCGCTTCCGGTGTCGGCACATGCATGCCGCACAGCACGCCCTCGCGCCGGGCAAAGCGATCGAACCCGTCCAGGCTGCCATCGAAGAAGGAGGCCATGCCGGAGCCCGATTCGCGCAAGGCCCAGTCCAGCAGCGGGTCGTGGCTGCCCAGCGCCACCACCGGCGGGTCCGGCAGCGCCAGCCCATCATCGCCCAACTCCGTCCGGCGGGACAGCCAGGCAATCACCAGCGCCTTGGGAAACAGCAGCTTGCCGGTGACCCGCGTGAAGGGCACCTCGTTGGCGGCCGCCATCTCGTAAATCTTGCGCTCCTTCACGCGCAGGATATCGGCCAGCTCCTTGGTGGTCAGGAAATCGAGCGGTTCGACGATCTTCATGCGGCTCCGGCGGTTGCGGGCAAGGAAGTCTATTTATGCGCTATCCGGGCAGCGGGATAAACTCCGTCTCGCCCGGCACCGGCTTGAAGCGGCCGGACTTCCAGTCCTCCTTGGCCTGCTCGATACGCTCCTTGCTGGAGGAAACGAAGTTCCACCAGATATGGCGCGGCCCCTCCATGGTGGCGCCGCCCAGGAACATCAGCCGGCTGGCCTGCACGGCGCGCACCGCGATCTGGTCGCCCGGCCGGAACAGCAGCAGCGCGGGCGCGGCGAACCGGTCCCCGGCGATCTCCACCTCGCCCTCGGCCAGATAGATCGCACGGTCCTCATAATCGGCATCCAGCGGCACGGTGGCGCCGGCGGCCAGCTGCACCTCGGCATAGAACCAGTCGGACAGCATGCCGACCGGCGATTCCGCGCCGAAGGCCTTGCCCGCGATCACCCGCGCCTCAATACCGCCATCGCTGACGAGGGGCAGGCTGTCAGCGGCAAAATGCTGGAAGGAGGGCGCGACCTCCTCGCTGCCCTTCGGCAGGGCGATCCAGCTCTGGATGCCGAACAGGCCGCTGCCGCTGGCGCGCACCGCATCGGATGTGCGCTCGGAATGGGCGATGCCACTGCCTGCCGTCATCAGGTTCATGGCACCGGGGCGGATTTCCAGCGTATTGCCCTCGCTGTCGCGATGCATGATTGCGCCATCGAACAGGTAGGTGACGGTGGCGAGGCCAATATGCGGATGCGGGCGGACATCGATGCCGGTACCCGCCTTGAACAGTGCCGGCCCCATCTGGTCGAAGAAGATGAAGGGCCCGACCATCTGGCGCTTGCCATGCGGCAGCGCGCGCCGCACCTCGAAGCCGCCCAGATCGCGGGCGCGCGGCACGATCACCAGCTCCAGCGCGTCGCAGGATTTCTTGTCGCCCAGCACCGGGTCCTGTGCGTTCTGCCAGCTCATCCGCTTATCCTTCCTTATCCGGTCCGGTATCGATGATCTTCGCTGACCGGCGGATCGGCAAGCGAGAAGACCTCACCCCACGATATTGAAGCCGCCATCGACATAGTGAATACCGCCGGTCATCGCCTTCGCACCGTCGCCGACCAGGAAGGCAGCCAGCGCGCCGACATCCCCGATGGTCACCAGTGCATGCTGCGGTGCCTTTGCGGCCGCACGGTCCAGCAGCTCGTCGAAACGGTCAAGGCCGGAGGCCGCGCGCGTGCGCAGCGGGCCGGGCGACAGCGCATGCACGCGGATGCCCGACCGGCCCAGCTCCGCCGCCATGTAGCGCGCGGAGGATTCCAGCGCCGCCTTCACCGGCCCCATCATGTTGTAATGCTCGACCACCTTCTCGGCCCCGAAGAAGCTGACGGTCAGCAGCGTGCCGCCGTCACGCATCAGCGGTTCGGCGAGGCGGGCGCAGCGGATGAAGGAATGGCAGGAGACATCCATCGCCATGGCGAAACCGTCGCGTGAGCTGTCGGTGACGCGGCCATGCAGATCCTCGCGCGGCGCATAGGCGATGGAATGCAGCACGAAATCAAGGCTACCCCAGCGCTGGCCGATCTCCGCGAACACCGCGTCCAGCTGGCCGTCCTCGCGCACGTCACAGGGCAGGTAGATATCCGCCCCCAGCGCCTCGGCCAGCGGGGTGGTGAAGTCGCGCGTGCGGTCGTTGAGATAGGTCAGGGCAAGATCGGCGCCGGCCGCCCGGAAGGCGGCAGCACAGCCATAGGCGATCGAACTATCATTCGCCACGCCCAGCACCAGGCCGCGCTTGCCGGCCAGACTTCCCTTGCCATTCGGTTCCGTCATCGGATCGCCCCTCCTGTTTCGTCAGGGGAGGGTAGCAGACTCATCCGACCGAATGATGACGCAAGGCGGAGAATCAGGATTCCGGGTGTTCAGCGCGTATCCGCATGATTTCCGGCAGGGCATCCACGAAGACCGGTACCAGCGACGGATCGAACTGCCTGCCGGACTGGTCCTTCACATAGGCCACCGCGTCCTCGACCGGCCAGGCCTTCTTGTAGGGCCGCACAGAAGTCAGCGCGTCGAACACATCCGCCATCGCCGCGATCCGGCCTTCCATCGGAATAGCCTCGCCGGCAAGGCCGTTCGGATAGCCGGTGCCATCCCATTTCTCGTGATGGCTGAGCGCGATGGAACGGCCCAGCACCAGCAGGTCGGCATCGCTGTCCGCCAGGATCTCGGCGCCGATATCGACATGGGTCTTCATGACTTCCCATTCCTCGGGCGTCAGCTTGCCGGGCTTCAGCAGGATATGATCGGGAACGCCGATCTTGCCGATATCGTGCATCGGGCTGGCATGCAGCATCAGCTCGCAATCCTCCTCCGACCAGCCGACGCGTTGGGCCAGCAGGGCCGATATCTTGCTCATCCGCAGGATATGGTTGCCGGTCTCGTTGTCGCGGTATTCCGCAGCACGGCCCAGCCGGCGGACCACCTGCAGGCGGGTGCGGTGCAGCTTGGCGGTGCGTTCGCGCACCATCTCCTGCAGCATCTTGCGATGCTCGAAGGCCATCCGCTGCGCCATGCACGCTTCCAGCAGGTTGCGCACGCGCGCCATCAGTTCCGCCCGCTCGAACGGCTTGGTGACATAGTCCCTGGCACCAGCCTTGAAGGCACGCAGCATGAATTCCTGCGAAGATTGCGCCGTCAGCACGATGATCGGCGGCAGCATCGGGTCTTCAAGCGCGTTCAGCGCCGCCATGACCTTATAGCCGTCCATCTGCGGCATATTGATGTCCAGCAGGATCAGGCCGGGACGGTGCTGCCGATAGGCCTCCACCACCTCAGACGGTTTATCCAGCAGCACCAGATTGGTGTAACCCTCCATGCCGAGCATCTTCTGCAGAAGCTTCAGGTTGGTCGGCTCGTCATCGACCGCCAGGATCGGCATCGACATCAGATCCGGTATCATCATCACACGCTCCTGTTCCGGCCAAGCCGGTCATTCAACGCTTCCAGCAACAGCCGGATATCGATGGGTTTCGTCAGATACTCTTCAAAGCCGGCCCCCTTGCCCCGCTCAACATCCTTTTCCATCGCCGCCGCAGACAGGGCGAGGACGGGAATTTCCCTGGTTGCCGGGTCGGCCTTCAGCCGCGCCAGTACTTCCAGCCCGTTCATGCCGGGCATGTTGATGTCGAGCAGGATCACATCGGGCAGATGCACCTGCGCCAGATCGAGCCCGAGCGCGCCATGATAAGCCTCCAGCAGCGTTACCTGAGGATGTTTCGCCAGCGCCTGCCGTACCAGCTTCAGATTGGCGGGGTTATCCTCGATATAGAGCACCGTGCCGGCAGACAAAGCCCTGTTATGGCGCTGCTTTTCCCCGGCCACCGGCACAGGCTTCTGCAACGGCTTCTCCGCCATCGGCAATTCGACCCAGAAGGTCGTGCCGGCCCCGATCCGGCTATCGACGCCGATGTGCCCGCCCATGCCCTCGATCAGTCGCTTGGCAATCACCAGGCCGATGCCGGTGCCTTCGATCTCGCTGTTCTCCGCCCCCAGCCGGTTGAAGGGGGTAAACAGCTGATCCAGCTTTTCCGACGGAATGCCGTTGCCGGTATCCGCCACGGAAATCCGGACCATGCCATCGCCGCGCGGCAGCGCCGTCACCACGATGCTGCCTGACTGACGGTTATATTTCACGGCGTTGCTCAACAGATTGACCAGCACCTGGTTAAGGCGGGTGCGGTCGCCGCGCACGGCGATGGCGGACGGCTTGCGTGCGAACTGCACGGCGATGTCGCGATTTGCCGCCAGCGGCGTCACCAGCCCTCCGCTCTCCGCGAACAGCTCGGCAAGGCCGACATCCTCAATGGAGAGCTCGATTCGCCCGGATTCGATCCGTGCCAGATCGAGAATTTCATTGATGAGCTGCAAGAGATGCTGGCCGGAACGCCGGATCGTCCGCACGCTGTCCAGCTGGTCTTCGCTCAGCCCCTCGTCGATCTCCAGAACCTGGGCGAACCCCATAATCGCGTTAAGGGGGGTGCGCAACTCGTGGCTCATGCTGGACAGGAAGTCAGACTTCGCACGGCTGGCGGCCTCGGCCTGCTCCTTCGCCTGGACCATGTCCGTGACATCCTGGACGATACCGACCGCAAACCTTGAGGTTCCGTCCGGCCCCGGCTCGAAGCGCGCCCGTTCGTGCACATGGCGAACCGCGCCATCGGGCCGCACGATGCGATGCACCATGTCATAGATGCCGGTTTCCCTGGCCTTGGCGATGTGACGCTTCAGCCCCTCCAGATCGTCGGGATGCACCATGTCGTAGAAATTCGCGATGGTGGGCCGGAAGACAGCAGGGTCCTGGCCGAAAATCTCGTATACGACCGGGGACCAGTGGATCGAGCCGTCCGTGCCGGCGATCTCCCAATTGCCGAGACGGGCGATCTCCTGCGCCTGACGTAACAGGCCGCGCTCTTTCTGCAGCGTCCTTTCGACCTCTTTCCGTTCGGTTATATCGCGCAGCACACCGACGAAATGCGGATCATCGCCAATCCTGATCTCGGTCACCGTGATTTCCAGCGGCAGCACGGTGCCATCCTTGCGCTTTCCGGATAATTCCAGCGACCGGCCGATGATTCTGTTCTTCCCGGTTTCGGCATAGCGACGCAGGTAATTGTCATGGTTCCGGCCATGGGTTTCCGGCATCAGGATGCTGATATTCGCGCCGAGCAGTTCCTCCTGTGCATAGCCGAAAATCCGCTGCATCGCCGGGTTCAGCTCGACAATTTCCCCCTGCCTGTCGATGACCACGACCCCAGAGACCACCGAATCGACGATGTTCTTGTAGAAGCGGAGCGTGTGCTCAAAGCCCGTGCCTTGGCCCCCTTGCTGCAATGCCCCTGAGGGATGTGAGGGATGCCGCTGCGCCTGCGGGTGAACATGGTCGCCTGGAAATGACATCGGGGTTGTGCCTGCCTATCTTTGATAAAATGCAAATTAAAAGTCAGGCATTAAAAATCGATTAAGCCCACAGCCGATTACCGCTGACCTGCCGGAAATTCGTTTGGCAAAGCACACCGCCCTCACTAAGGTGCGCTGGCGTTTGCGGGGAAAAACGGTCTTGACCAAGGGCTTGCAGAACAGAACGGCACGGGCCGAGCAGTCGTGGCGGTTACTGACCGCCGCGTTGCTGGTCGTGACGCTGTTCGCCCAGTCGCTGCTGCCGTTCTTCTATGCCGCTGAGGCCAGAGCCAGCCAGATCGAGGGCAAGGCGCAGACCTTCATGGTCTGTACCGCCGAGGGCTACAAGCTCATCCGGGCCGGCGATGCGACTGACCCCGGCGACAGTGGGCAGGTTCTGCATTGCCCGCTCTGCCTCGGCGCGCAGCAGCTCGCGATCCTGCCCCCGCCAGCCCCGAACACCCTTCCCGCCCTCAGCGAAACCGCGCTGCGGCTGCGCCCGGCCCCGGATGCCGGCCGCCCTGCCGGAATTGTGCTGCGCTGGCCGGAAGCCCGCGCCCCACCCGCCATCGTCTGATCGACCTGAAAACCACAACAAGGCGCCGGCTTCGATAAAGCCGCGCGCTGTCGATCCCATACGATGGAGTTAATCCTCATGCGTAACGCATTCCGCGTCGCGGCCCTGTGTGCCGCGACCGCTGCCGGCATTTCGGCGGCTTCCGCCCCCGCCGGCGCTCATGCCGTGGTGGAGCCGAAGCAGGCCCCCGCCGGCAGCTACCAGAAGGTCACCGTCCGCATCACCCATGGCTGTGACGGTGCGGCGACCAACAAGGTCATCGTCGTGCTGCCCGAGGGCATCCTGACCGCCCGCCCGCAGGCCAAGCCGGGCTGGCAGGTCGAGTTCCTGAAGGAGAAGCTGGCCGAGCCGGTGCCTGCCGGCCACGGCAAGATGCTGTCCGAGCGGATCGTCCAGGTGATCTGGAGCGGCAACAGCCTGCCGGACTGGCAGTTCGACGAATTCGCCCTGTCGCTGAAGCTGCCGGCGGGTGCAGCCGGCACCGTCCTGCCCTTCGTGACCGTGCAGGAATGCGATGGCGGCAAGTCCTGGCACTGGAGCGCCGAACCGGGCACCCACACCCATTCGCATGGCCCGGGCATGGATATGGGCCCCGCCCCCGTGCTGCGCCTGACGGAAGGAAAGTAAGACCATGAACCGCACTTACCACAGCCTCCTCCTGGCCGGCGTGATGACGCTCGCTGGGACGGAAACCTTCGCCCAGACCCAGGGCCAGACCCAGACCCTCTCGCCGATCCGCATCGAGGTTCCCGCACCGGCCCAGAGCCTGACGCAGCCGACGGCGGAACAGGCGAAGCAGAAGATCGAGCAGGTGCCCGGCGGCGTCGATCTGGTACCCGCCGAGGAGTTCCGGGACGGCCGCGCCGCCACGCTGAAGGACGCGCTGGACTATGTGCCGGGTGTGTTCATCCAGCCCAAGTTCGGCGAGGATTCCCGCCTGTCGATCCGGGGCTCCGGCCTGGCCCGCAACTTCCACCTGCGCGGTGTGAAGCTGCTGCAGGACGGCGTGCCGGTCAGCCTGGCCGATGGCAGCGGCGACTTCCAGGAGATCGACCCGCTGAACATCGACTATATCGAGGTGTTCAAGGGGGCCAACGCGCTGCGCTATGGTTCGACGGCGCTGGGCGGGGCAATCAATGTCCACACCCCCACCGGCCGCGACCTTGACGGTGTGCTGACCCGTGCCGAGATCGGCAGCGACGGCTATCGCCGCGGCCAGATCGCCGGCGGCCAGCATGGCGCGGACTGGGATGCCTATGCCACTGTCACCACCATCCAGCAGGACGGCTACCGCGACCATACGGAACAGAACAACCTGCGCTTCAACAGCAATATCGGCCTGCGCCTGTCGGACCGGGCCGAGACCCGCTTCTTCATCGCCTATAACGATATCGACCAGCAGATCGCCGGTTCGGTCTCGCGAGACCAGGCGCTGAACGATCCCCGGCGTGCTGCCGCCGGCAATCTGGCGCTGGACTACAAGCGGGACATCGAATCGATCCGCCTTGGCAACCGCACCTCCATCGCGCTGGCCGACGGCACGGCCAGCTTCGGCGGCTATTTCGTCAGCCGCGAGCTGATCCACCCGATCTTCCAGGTACTCGATAACACCGTGCTGGATTACGGCGTGTTCGGCGAGTACGAGACCGAGGGTCAGGCCTTCGGCCTGAAGCAGGATTATGTGCTGGGCCTGCAGCTGGGCCGGGGCACCACCGACAATCTGCGTTATACGAACGTCTCCGGACAGAAGGGCGCGCTGCGCTACCAGTCCGAGGACACCTCGCAGAATGCCGACCTGTATGGCGAGGCCCGCACCTGGGTACGCTCCGACCTTGCCGTCATCCTGGCGGCACAGGCCGGCTACGGCACCCGCGAGGTGGAGGACAAGTTCCTCTCCGACGGCGATGCCAGCTTCGACAAGAGCTTCACCAGCTTCAACCCGCGCCTCGGCCTGCTGTGGCAGGCGGCGCCGAACTGGCAGCTCTTCGGCAATCTGTCGCGCAGCACGGAACTCCCGACGCTGAGCGACCTCAGCCCGACCGCGACCGCCCCCATCGGCAATGTCGATCCGCAGACCGCCGTGACGCTGGAGATCGGCACGCGCGGCAGCCAGGGCCGCTTCACCTGGGATGTCGCGGTCTATCGCGCCTGGATGAAGGATGAAATCCAGTATTTCACCGCCGCCAACGGGCAGAGCTACGCCCAGAACGCCGACAGCACCATCCATCAGGGGCTGGAGCTGGGGCTGGATGTGCGGCTGCTGGACGATCTGTTCACCGCCACCGGCGGCGACAGCCTGACCCTGCGGCAGGCCTATACCTTCAGCGACTTCCGCTTCGACGGCGATGCGGTCTATGGCGACAACAAGCTGCCGGGCGCGCCGCGTCACTTCTACCGGGCGGAGCTGCGCTACGACCATCCGGCCGGCTTCTATGCCGGGCCGAATGTCGAATGGGTGCCGGAAGCCTATTACGTCGATAACGCCAACACGACCGAGACCGCATCCTACGCGCTGCTCGGCCTGAAAGCGGGCTACAACGACCCGGCCGGCTGGTCGCTGTTCATCGACGGCCGCAACCTGACCGACGAGCGCTATATCGCCTCGGCCAGCGTTTCGACCACAGCCACCCCGGCCTCGGCGGTATTCGAACCTGGCTTCGGCCGGGCCGTCTATGCCGGCGTGCAGGTGCGCTGGTAACTCTGCCATGCTTCGGCCGTCCCCGAATTACCGGGGGCGGCCAAGCCTCTATGGTGAGACGGATTTTCCCGCTACAGTCCGCCTCCCATGCTTTCCGATCTTTCGTCTCACGCGCCCGAAATCCTGATTGTCGCCGCCGTCTTCCTGCTGGCCGGCGCGGTGAAGGGCGTCATTGGCATGGGGCTGCCGACCATCGCGCTGGGTCTGCTGACCGCCACGGTCGGCCTTGAGACCGCGATGGCGCTGATCCTGGCCCCGGCCATCATCACCAATATCTGGCAGGGCTTCGTCGGTGCCCATGTGCGCGAGGTGTTCAGCCGGCTCTGGCCCTTCTTCGTGCCGGCAACGCTGACCATCTGGCTGGGCGTGGCGCTGGCGCAGATCTGGCCGGCCGCCCTGCCGGTGGCCTTGCTGGGCGGCGTGCTGATCGCCTATGGCGTGCTGGGCCTCGCGAAGCCTGCCCTGCACCTGCCGCCGCGCCATGACCGCTGGGTGGCGCCGCTGGCCGGCGCGCTGAACGGCATCTTCTCCGGCCTGACCGCCACCTTCGTGATTCCCGGACTGCTGTATCTTCAGGCGCAGAATCTGAACCGCGACCAGATGGTCCGCGCGCTCGGCCAGCTGTTCGTGCTGTCCACCGCCATGCTGGCCCTGGCGCTGGCCTTCTTCGGCAGGCTGCCGCCGGAGGCCAGCCTGGCCTCGCTGCTGTCCGTCCTCCCCGCGATTGCCGGCATGGTGGCGGGCAGCTGGCTGCGCCGCCGCCTGTCTGAGGCCGCCTTCCGCCGGGTGTTCTTCACAGCGCTGATCGCCCTTGGCGCCTACCTGCTGCTGCCGGTCCTGTTCTAGCTCCTCTGGCCCGAGGTCTGGACCCGGCAGGCTGGGATGCGTAGAACAGGGGCATGACATCCAAGACTGACCTGTTCCCGATGCCGCCCGCGCAACACACCGCCGAGGGCGACATCCGCCATGTCGGCGTCGAACTGGAGATGGGCGATATCGACATCGACAGCCTGTCCCGGCTGGTGGCCGACCATGTTGGCGGCACGGTCGAGAAGCGCAGCCGCTATGTCCATACCGTCACTGGCGACCCTGCCGGCGACTGGGAGGTGGAGCTGGATTTCGCCTATCTGAAAAACAAGACCGAGGCTCCCGCCGACGATCTGGGCGAGCTGGCCGAGGATATATTGCGCTTCGGCGCGGAACAGATCGTACCGCTGGAGATCGTCAGCCCGCCCCTGCCGATCGACCGTTTGCAGGAAGTGAACGAGCTGATCGACCGGCTGCGTGAGGCTGGCGCCAGCGGCACCGGCGGCGGCCTGTCCTATGCCTTCGGCCTGCATCTGAACCCGGAGACTCCGGCAACCGATGCGGCGACGATCACGCACCACCTGCAGGCCTTCCTGTGCCTGTTCGACTGGCTGAAGAAGCGCGCCAAGGTGGATATGACGCGCCGGCTGACGGCCTATATCGCCGCCTATCCGGCGGATTATGTGCGCCTCGTCGTCGATCCCGCCTATACGCCGGGCGAGGCCGACCTGATCGACGATTACCTGGCATTCAACCCGTCACGGAACCGCGCGCTCGACATGCTGCCGCTGTTTGCGCATCTGGACGAGAAGCGGGTGCGCGCCAAGGTGGCGGACAAGCGCGTGAGGAGCAGGCCGACCTATCACTACCGCCTGCCCAATTGCGAGATCGACCGGCCCGGCTGGGGCATTCACGAGGCCTGGGCCGACTGGGTGATGCTGGAGCGGGTGGCCGCCGAGCCGGAGAAACTTGCCGCCCTGTGCACCCTCTTTCAGACTTTCCTCGACGAGCCCTTCGCCCTGTTCAACGAGGGCTGGGCGGAACGTGTGGACCGGTGGCTCGGCGAACACTTTCCCCGCTGATCGCCGTCACCGGCCCACGGCGTGGCGGCAAGGCGCCGCGCCTGCTGGTGCATCTGGCGATCCTGCTGGCCGGCGGCCGGCCCGTTCACCTGCGTCCGGGCGGCCCGCACAGCCATGACATGACCAACTATGACGGCGTGGTCATCACCGGCGGGCATGATATCGACCCGGTGCTCTATGCCAGCCAGTCCGAGGTCGTGCCGAAATACGACAGCGAGCGGGACAAGCTGGAATCCGACGTGATCGACGATGCGCTGGCGCGCGGCCTGCCGCTGCTCGGCATCTGCCGGGGCGCGCAGCTGCTGAATGTCCGGCTGGGCGGCACACTGTTCCAGGAGCTGCGCTCGCGCCGCAAGCAGACCTCCAACCGCTGGACCATCCTGCCGCTGAAGACCCTGCTGATCGAGGCCGACAGCTGCCTGCGCGAATTGCTGCGCGGCCAGCGCGTGAAGATCAACAGCCTGCACAATCAGGGCATCGATGTGCTGGGCGACGGGCTGATCGTCTCCGGCCGCGACCTCGACGGTATCGTGCAGGGCATTGAGGCGCCCGGCCAGCGCTTCCTGATCGGCGTGCAATGGCATCCGGAATTCCTGATCTTCCAGGCCCGCCAGCGCCGGCTGTTCAAGGCGCTGGTGGAGGCGGCGAAAACCCACAGGCAAAACGCTGGCTCGCAGATGCCTTGCGAGGGCATCGGCTGAACCGCCGGCGCGGGCGCTGCGTATAGAGCTGTGTCCCGCCCGAAGCAGACAGGCTGATCATGTCCGAGGAGTTTTCCGAAAACGCTGTCGCCGTGGTGATCGGCGCTGGCGGCGGCATCGGTGCCGCCCTGCTGGACAATCTCCGCCAGCGCGGCGGGTTCGGTCAGGTGCTGGGGCTGGGCCGGAGCAGCGAGCCGGCGCTCGACCTGCTGGACGAGGCCAGTATTGAGAATGCCGCACAGCATGTTGCGGCCCTTCCCGGCGAACTGCGGTTGCTGTTCGATGCCAGCGGCTTCCTGCATGGGCATGGCTTCCAGCCGGAAAAAAGCTGGCGTGACCTCGACCCCGCGCATCTCGCCCATAATTTCACGGTGAACGCCATCGGCCCGGCGCTGCTGATGAAGCATTTCCTGCCGCTGCTGCCGCGCAAGGGCAAGGCGGTCTTCGCCACGCTCTCGGCCAAGGTCGGCAGTATTGGCGATAATAATCTCGGCGGCTGGTACGGCTATCGCGCCTCCAAGGCGGCACTGAACCAACTGGTCCATACCGCCGCCATCGAGCTGAAGCGCAGCCGCCCGCAGGCAATCTGCGTGGCGCTGCATCCGGGCACGGTGGATACGCAGCTATCGGCCCCCTTCTCCAAATCCGGCCTTGCCGTTCGGCCGCCGGAGGAGGCGGCCGCCGACCTGCTGGCGGTAATCGACGGGCTGATGCCGGAGCAAACCGGCGGCTTCTTCGATTATCGCGGCGATCCGCTTCCCTGGTAGCACCATGCCGCGCATGCGCAAGAAAGCCGACCTGCCCTCGAAGATTTGTCAGACCTGCGGCCGCCCCTTCGCCTGGCGCAAGAAATGGCGCACGGTCTGGGAGGAGGTGAAGACCTGCTCCGACCGCTGCAAGGGTGATCTCCGCCAGAAAGCCAGATCATGAGTAGCAGCCTGCGCATCGTGCTGGGCGACCAGCTGAGCCGCGACCTTTCCGCACTCGACGGTCTCGACCCCGCCCGCGACGTGGTGCTGATGGCCGAGGTGGCGGATGAGGCGACCTATGTCCCGCATCACAGGCAGAAGATCGCCTTCATCCTGTCGGCCATGCGGCACTTCGCAGCGGAACTGCGGGCCGAAGGCATCACCGTCGATTATGTGAGGCTCGACGATCCGCAGAATACCGGTAGCTTCACCGGCGAGGTAAAGCGCACGGCGGCACGGCACAAGCCGGCGCGGATCATCGTGACCGAACCAGGCGAATGGCGCGTGCTGCAGGCTATGCGCGGCTGGGAGGGTGAAACCGGACTTTCCGTCGATATCCGCGAGGATACGCGCTTCTTCGCCAGCCGCCGGCGCTTTGCGCGCTGGGCCGCGGACCGGCGCAGCTACCGCATGGAATTCTTCTACCGCGAAATGCGGCGCGAGACCGGCATCCTGCTAACACCGGATGGTGAGCCGGAAGGCGGGCACTGGAACTATGATGCGGAGAACCGCAAGCCGCTGCCCATAGGCTACACCCTGCCGAAACGGCAGCGTTTCGCGCCGGATGCGACGACGCGGGAGGTGCTGGACCTCGTCGCCCGGCGCTTCCCCGACAATTTCGGCGATCTGGAGCCGTTCGGCTGGGCGGTGACGCGGGCGGATGCGCTGGCGGCGCTGGAGGATTTCCTTGCCCACTCTCTCCCCCGCTTCGGCGATTATCAGGACGCGATGAAGCGGCAGGCCCCTTTCCTGCATCACGGGCTGATCGCGCCCTATCTGAATATCGGCCTGCTGGGCCCGCGTGAGGTGTGCGCCGCTGCCGAGGCGGAATATCGCGAAGGCCGCGCGCCGCTGAACGCGGTGGAGGGCTTCATCCGGCAGATTCTCGGCTGGCGGGAGTATGTGCGCGGCCTCTACTGGCACCGCATGCCGGACTATGCGGAGAGCAACGCGCTGGACGCACACCGCCCGCTGCCCTGGTTCTACTGGAGCGGCGAGACCAGGATGAACTGCCTCAGCGAGGTCATTGGCCAGACCCGCCAGCACGCCTATTCCCACCATATCCAGCGGCTGATGGTGACCGGCAATTTCGCATTGCTGGCCGGCATCGACCCGAAGCAGGTGGAGGAATGGTATCTGGCCGTCTATGCCGATGCCTTCGAATGGGTGGAACTGCCCAACACCCATGGCATGGCGCTGTTCGCCGATGGCGGCATCATGGCCAGCAAGCCCTATGCGGCGTCCGGCGCCTATATCGACCGCATGTCGGATTTCTGCGGCAGCTGCGCCTATAAGGTAAAGCAGAAGAGCGGCCATGAGGCCTGCCCCTTCAACTATCTCTACTGGGCCTTCCTGATCCGCAACGAGAGGGTGCTGAAGGGCAATCCGCGCCTCGCCATGCCCTACCGCACGCTGGCGAAATGGCCGGCGGAACGGCTCAGCGCCATCACCCGCGAGGCGGAAAGCTTCCTCAACAGCCTCGACGCCTCTTGACCTTCCCGTTGCGGGAAGCCCTATCTCGGAACGATCCGACAGGAAAGGAGAGAGGAATGGCGTTGTTCAAGGTGACCGGCATGAGCTGCGGCCATTGCGTGAAGGCAGTCGAAAATGCCGTGCATGAAGCAGCCCCGCAGGCGACGGTCAGCGTCGATCTGGCCGCCGGGACGGTGCGCACGGATGGTATCGCGCCTGACGCCGCAAAGGCCGCCATTGAGGAGGCCGGCTATGAGGTGACGGACACGCTGGAAGCAGCGTGACGATGAATCGGAACCGCTGGCTCGCCCTCGGCGCCCTGTTGCTTCTTGTGGCCGCCGGCGGTGCCGCCTGGCAGGTCGTCGTCCCATCCCCGGCCTCTGGCGCCCTGCCGCCCATAGATCCCGGCGATACGGAACAGGTCGCGCTGGGGCGCGATGTCTATGCCGCGCAATGCGCCGTCTGCCATGGCGCACGGCTGGAAGGCCAGCCGGACTGGCAGGTACGCCTGCCTAACGGGCGCCTGCCCGCCCCGCCGCACGATGCCAGCGGCCATACCTGGCACCATCCCGACAGCCAGCTTTTCGCCATCACGAAATACGGCATCGGCCCCTTCGCGCCGCAAGACTATCAGAGTGACATGCCAGCCTTCGAGGGGGTGCTGAGCAACGCCGAGATCGCCGCCGTGCTGGCCTTCATCAAGAGCACATGGCCGCGGGAAATCCGCCAGCGCCATGACAGCCTTAACCGAAACGCAATAAAGTAAATACAGCGCCAGTTTTCTTAATGAAAACGAGTCACCCCAAGAAACATATCACGATTTATTTATAGTACAAATAAAAACAATCATTACACACTATCGGAATAAGTAACTATACAAATTCAAATATTCAACGCCATGTTGTTGACATTATTCAAGGTTCGTGCATAATTACCCTTGGGTATATATGGAAATATCCCTTTGGAAGATTGAATTCTGAAAAATCCGCCATGCTCTGGCGGATTTATTTTTTAACCGATTGTCAGGACCCTGCTGTCAGTAGCGCGCGTGGCTCCGGGCCGCGCCAGCCAGCCGAAACCGAGGGAGTGATTTGGCGCCTTGTGCCGCCCCCGACGCACCCCGCCATTGGCCTGATCAGGGTCCCGACCAAAAAAGGAGGGGACATTGAGCTCCGAAACTTACGAGACGCCACCCGATGGCGACGTCCAGCAGATTGAGACCGACTACGAGGTTGGCCAGGACAATATCCAGCCCAGCATCGGTCCGTTCGGGCTGGACATCCATAATCCGGTCTTCCTGATCTCGGGCCTGACCATTGTCGCCTTCGTCTTCCTGGCGCTGGCGCTGCCGGGCCTGGCGGCTGACTTCTTCGGCTGGCTGCGGCCGGCCATCACCTCGACCTTCGACTGGTTCTTCCTGCTGTCGGCCAACATCTTCGTGCTGGTGTGTCTGGTTATCGTCGTTTCCCCGCTCGGGCGGGTACGCATCGGCGGCACCGAGGCGACGCCGGATTATTCCTATGCCACCTGGTTCGCGATGCTGTTCGCTGCCGGCATGGGCATCGGCCTGATGTTCTTCGGTGTGTCCGAGCCGATCTCGCACTTCTCCGCCTCAGTCGCGGAAGGGGCGGGCGGTCCTGACAGCTGGGCACCGCTGGCCGGTGCTGCCGGTGATCCGGTCGAGGCACAGCGCCTTGGCCTTGCCGCCACCATCTTCCACTGGGGCCTGCACCCGTGGGCGATCTATGCCGTGGTCGCGCTGGCGCTGGCGTTGTTCAGCTTCAACAAGGGGCTGCCGCTCAGCATGCGCTCGATCTTCTATCCGGTCTTCGGCGAGCGTGTCTGGGGCTGGACCGGCCATGTGATCGACATTCTGGCGGTGTTCGCCACCCTGTTCGGCCTTGCCACCTCGCTGGGTATCGGCGCCGAGCAGGCCAATGCCGGCCTCGAATTCCTGTTCGGCGTGCCGGAGGGCGAAACCTCCAAGGTGCTGCTGATCATCGGCATCACCGGCATCGCCACCATCTCCGTGCTGGCCGGCCTCGACAAGGGTGTCAGGCGGCTGTCGGAGGTCAACATGGTGCTGGCCGCCCTGCTGTTGCTGTTCGTCATCTTCGTCGGCCCGACGACGGTGATCCTGTCGGACTTCTTCGGCAATCTGGGCGCCTATGCCGAGTATCTGCCGGCGCTGTCAAACCCGTTCGGCCGTGAGGATGCCAATTTCAGCCAGGGCTGGACGGCCTTCTACTGGGCCTGGTGGATTTCCTGGTCGCCCTTCGTCGGCATGTTCATCGCCCGTGTCAGCCGTGGCCGCACGGTGCGGGAGTTCATCATCTGCGTGCTGATCATCCCGTCCATCGTTTCGGTGCTGTGGATGACCGCCTTCGGTGGCACTGCCGTGCACCTGATCGTGGACCAGGGCTATCAGGCGGTGGCCGACGCGGCGCTGGAGCTGAAGCTGTTCGTCATGCTGGAGGCGCTGCCGCTGACGGCGATCGCCTCCTTCATCGGCATCGTGCTGGTGATCGTGTTCTTCGTCACCTCGTCGGATTCCGGCTCGCTGGTGATCGACACCATCACCGCCGGCGGCAAGACCCATGCGCCGAAGCCGCAGCGCGTGTTCTGGTGCGCCTTCGAGGGTCTGGTGGCGATTGCCCTGCTGCTGGGTGGCGGATTGACAGCGCTACAGGCGGCAGCGGTCTCGACCGGCCTGCCCTTCACGCTGGTGCTGCTGCTCGGCTGCTACGCCCTGTTCAAGGGGCTGGCAAGCGAGCCACGCGGCTGACGATCCAGACCTAAGCGTCTGAAGAACCCCCGTCAGGCACCGCCTGGCGGGGATTTTTCGTTCCCGATGGGCTATCTCGCGCAATGCCCTATCTTGTGCGCCATGGAAATCGCCAGCGCAATCGGGCTTGCCCGGTCCCTCGTCCAATACCGGCTGAACCTGCCGAAGCAGCGCCGGCTGCGCCATCTCTATGGCCAGTTCGTGCGGCCGGGCGATCTGGCGTTCGATGTCGGCGCGCATCTGGGCGACCGGACATGGGCGCTGCGCGCGCTGGGCTGCCGGGCGGTGGCAGTGGAGCCGCAGCCATTGCCCGCACGGTTCCTCCACCGGCTCTATGGCGCCGCACCGGATGTGGCGCTGGAGCGTTGCGCGCTGGGGGCCGAGCCCGGCACGGCGGAGCTGCTGATCAGCCGCCGCCATCCGACCGTCTCCAGCCTGTCCGCCGGCTGGGTCGAACAGGCCAGGGCGAGCGACGGGTTCAGGCGCGTCAGCTGGGACCGGCGGGTGACCGTCGCGGTCGAGACGCTGGACGGGCTGATCGCGCGGCACGGCCTGCCCGCCTTCTGCAAGATCGACGTCGAGGGGTTCGAGTGCGCGGTGCTGCGCGGCCTTTCCCGGCCGATCCCGGCCCTGTCCTTCGAATTCCTGGCGGCCCGTCCCGACCTCACCGAGGACTGCCTGAAGGAGGCGGCCCGCATCGCCCCTTACCGCTGCAACATTGCCTATGGGGAGAGCCTGCGGCTGGCCCTGCCGGACTGGCCGGAGATCGCCGATTTCCGGGCCGTACTCCGCACACTGCCGGCGGAAGTCGTCTCCGGCGATATCTATCTTCGCCTGCCCCGGCCCTAAAAAATCCGGCCCGGCATGGCCATATCGGGTCAAATCCGATAGGTTTGACATACGCATGCTGCGTATTGCGCAGATCGACAGACAAGACCAGGAGTAAGAATATGAGTGCAGCCAAAGCCGGCGATACGGTTCGCGTCCACTATACCGGAACCATTGCCGACGGCTCGACCTTCGACAGCTCGGTCGGCAATGAGCCGATCCAGTTCGTCATCGGCGAGGGCCGGGTGATCCCCGGTTTCGAACAGGCTGCCGTCGGCCTGACCCCGGGCGAAAGCCGGACCGTGACCATTCCGGCCGGCGAAGCCTATGGCGAGCACCGGGCCGACCTGGTGCAGGAGGTGGAGCGTGCCTCCCTGCCGGCCGAGATCGAGTATGCCGAGGGGCTGCAGCTACAGGCGCAAGGGCCGAACCAGCAGCCGCTGATGCTGACCGTCACCTCGGTAACCGACGAGACCATCACGCTGGATGCCAACCACCCTCTGGCTGGCAAGGACCTGACCTTCGACATCGAGCTGGTCGAGATCGTCTGATCCCGCCTTCCAGCGTAAATACAGAAGCCCCGGCCCCGCGCCGGGGCTTTTTGCGTCTGCCGTTTTTTCCCTCTGCCCTTGCGGGAGAGGGCTTCCCTTCTGCCCCCTGCCCTTAGAGGGGGACTGATCGTCGCTCCTCAAGACGAGGTCATGGCTGGAGCAGCGACAGAGAATCAACGTTTACGACTACCGTCACCCCCGCACTTGTTGCGGGGGTCCAGGCTTCCGTTAGCTGGATCGTCGGTCGAGTGGGTTGAACCCTGGATTCCCGGGACAAGCCCGGGAATGACGGTCGGAAAAATTGCACCGCAATGTGCCACAATGTGCCTTCACATTCCCTCTCCCCTTGCGGGAGAGGGTTGCGCAGGCTTACGAGCGCAAGCGAGTTAGCCGGAGCTGGGTGAGGGGGAACCGCATGGGCCGAGCCGCCCCCTCACCCGGTTCGCTTACGCTCACCACCCTCTCCCGCGTTGGGGAGAGGGTTATAGTTCCCTACAGTCCCGAGCCTACCGCCCCGCCCTTGGGTGGGCCATGCGGTGGACCGATTGCAGCCGCGCGCCATCGACCTCGGTATAGCGCTGGGTGGTGGAGAGCGAGGCATGCCCCAGCAGTTCCTGAATGGCGCGCAGATCGCCGCCGCCGACCAGCAGATGCGTCGCGAAGCTGTGGCGCAGCGCATGCGGCGTCGCTGTCTCCGGCAGTCCCAGCGCCAGCCGCAACTTCTGCATCAGCCCCTGCGCAATACGGGGATTGAGCGGCCCGCCACGAGTACCGAGGAACAGCGGTGTCGCCGCGTCGCCGGCATGCGGGCACAGCGCCAGATAGGCCGCTATCGCCTCGGTGACCGCCGGCAGCACCGGCACGACGCGTTGCTTGTTGCCCTTGCCGGTAACCCGCATGACGCCGTCCGTGGGCACCGATCCACGCGTCAGCGACAGCGCCTCACCCAGGCGCAGCCCGCAGCCATAGAGCAGCGTCACCAGCGCGGTGTCGCGGGCGATCACCCAGGCCTCTGCCTCGGGGGCGGCGACAATGTCCACCGCGCCGACCAGCACATCGGCCTCCGCCTCGCTCAGCGCCTTGGGCACCGCATGCGGCAGCTTGGGCGTGCGGACATTATGGATAGCGGCATTGGCCAGTCGCCCATGGCGCTCCAGAAACCGGAAGAATCCGCGCACCACGGAAAAGGCGCGCGCGGTTGAGGTGCGGGCATAATCCTCATTGGCGCGGGCGGCGAGATAGGCACGGAAATCGGCGGCGCGCAGCGCCTCAAGGTCGGTCAGGCCGACATCATTGCCAAGATGGCCCGACAGGAAGCCGATGAAGGCCGCCAGGTCGCGTCCATAGGCCTCCACCGTGTGTGGGGAGGCGCGCTTTTCGTCAGATAGCCATTGCTGCCAGTCGGCGATGGCGGCGGCAAGGTCGGGTGCGGCGCTGAAGCCGGTCGCCGCCGCAGCCTCCCGGCCTATTCCGCCGGCAGGTCGAGCCATAGCCGCACGCAGCCCGCCATGGCCCGGGACAGGAACAGCAGCAATTCCGTCCCCAGCCCGGGATGGAAGGCATCGGGGTCGCGCGCGCCCAGCACCAGCAGGCCGTTCGGCGCCTTGCTGGAGAAATGCAGCCGCACCATCGCGTCGGACCGGATCAGGCTGGCCAGCCCGCCGAACACCTCGGGGTCACCATCAATGTCATTGCGCAGCCGCACCGGCTGACCGCTGCCCATCAGCTCGTCGATGGAGCCCTCGGCCAGGATGCGCACGCCGGCCATGCGGTCGCCCGCCAGCAGGAAGCCGTTGGTCTCCACGCACAGCGCCACTGCATCGACATTCAGCATGATGGCGAGGTCGCTGGTGACGATCTCGATCAGATGCTCGAAGCTGGTGGCGTTCATCATCGCCAGCACCGCCTCATGCGCACGGGCCTGGTTGGCGGCGTTGGCGCGCACGGTGGTGATCAGGTGCTGGTGCTGCTCGGCCAGCCGGGCGAGTTCGCCGCGCTGGCGCTGCACCAGAAAATATTGCAGGTCCACCACCCCGTCCCCATTGTCCCGCGTCGGCGGCGTCAGCACGTTGGCAAGGTGCGGATGCTGGACCAGGAAATCGGGATGCTTGCGCAGATAGCCATCGACCTCGGCGGCCGACAGCGGACGCGGGCCGGGCTGCACCGCTTCGGGCGAAGCGGTGCCGGCGCTGCGGGCGGTGCGGCTTTCCTCGGTCATATGGCCTCAGTCATCGGGGTGATGTCCCTGTCATCGTCCTTAAAGGATCGACTGGCCGGTCTTCTGCCAGTCGGCAAGGAAGGCCGCGAGGCCCTTGTCGGTCAGCGGATGGTTGAACAGCTGGCGCAGCGTCGAGGGCGGCACGGTGCAGACATCCGCCCCCAGCTTGGCGGCATCCACCACATGCACCGGGTTGCGGATCGAGGCGACCAGCACCTCGGTCGTGAAGGCCGGGTAATTGGCGTAGATCTGCACGATGTCGGCGATCAGCTCCATGCCGTCCTGGCCGATATCGTCGAGCCGGCCGACGAAGGGCGAGACGTAGGTCGCCCCCGCCTTGGCGGCGAGGATCGCCTGCGCGGCGGAGAAGCACAGCGTGACGTTGGTCTTGATGCCTTCGTCGCTGAAGGTCTTGCAGGCCTTCAGGCCGGCCTGCGTCAGCGGCACCTTCACCACCACATTGTCGGCGATGCCGGCGAGGTAGCGGCCCTCGGCGACCATGCCGTCAGCCTCGGTGGCGGTCACTTCGGCGCTGACCGGGCCGGGCACGATGGCGCAGATCTCGGCGATGACATCGGCCATCTTGCGGCCGCTCTTGGCGATCAGCGACGGGTTGGTGGTGACGCCGTCCAGCAGGCCGCTGGCGGCCAGCTCGCCAATCTCGGCGGTATCGGCGGTATCGACGAAGAATTTCATCGAGTAAGACTATCCTCAACATCGGAAATGACTTTATGGGTCGGGCAACGCTCGCATCCGGCCCTGCTCAGCGCTAAACCTACCGCATGACGAACGAAACGGCTAGGCCCGCCGCCGCACCGCAGCACGAGCTTTTACCGCGCCCCGGGCAACCGGCGGGCCGCGCGACCGTGCTGCTGCCGCTTCCGGTGGGAGACGGCTATGACTACCGGGTGCCAGAGGGCATGGCACTGGAAGAAGGCAGCTTTGTGGAAGTACCGCTGGGCAAGCGCCAGATGCTGGGCGTGGTCTGGCGGCTGGGCGGCGACAGCGCGGTGCCGGAAGCCCGGCTGAAGGACATTACCGGCGTGCTGGATGTCCCGCCGATGCCGGAAGCGCTGCGCGGCTTCGTCTCCTGGGTCGCCTCCTACACGCTGGCCGCCCCCGGCGCCGTGCTGCGCATGGCGATGAGCGTGCCGGCGGCGCTGGAACCGCCCAGGCCCGTTACCGCCTATGAAGCCGCGCCCGGCTTCGATGCGGAGGCGCTGCGCCCGACGCCAGCGCGCCGCCGCGTGCTCGCCTTCCTGGCCGGCCTGCCGCCGCTGCCCGCCGCCGAGATCGCGCGGCAGGCCGGTGTCTCGGCCGGTGTGGTGAAGGGGCTGGCGGAGGCTGG